>JALNVY010000084.1 GCA_023231165.1 Syntrophales bacterium
CGGGATGGTTTCCGTGGTCGTCAACGGCAAATTTGAAATCATCACCCTGAAGATCGAAAAGGATGTCGTCAATGCCGAAGATGTAGAGATGCTCCAGGATCTGGTGATGGCGGCCGTCAACGAAGGTGTTCGCAAGGCTCAGGAAATGACCACTGCGGAGATGTCCAAGATTACCGGGGGGCTCAATATCCCCGGTTTGACATGACGGTGGTCGTCCATGTCCCAATACGCCCCGCCTATAGAGCGACTGATTAGGGAACTGGCCCGTTTCCCCGGGATCGGCGAAAAAACCGCCGCCCGGCTCGCCAATTTTATTCTCCATGAATCCGTCGCGGATGCCCGGCGTCTGGCTGAAAGCATCATGGAAGTAAAGGAGCGGATACACCTGTGCCGGACCTGTTTCAACCTTACAGAACATGATTTCTGCGCCATCTGCGCCAATCCGGCCCGGGATCGGGAAGTCATCTGTATCGTTCAGGACCCCGACGCCCTTATTGCCATTGAAGCGACGGGTGAATTTCGCGGCGTCTACCATGTCCTCCATGGAGCCCTGGCGCCGTTGGACGGGATCGGTCCCGACGACCTCCACCTCCAGGAATTGCTCTCCCGGATAGATAGGAATACGGTCCGGGAGGTGATCATTGCCACTAATCCCGATGTTCAGGGAGAATCCACTGCCTTGCTGATCAACAAGATCCTCCAGAATAAAAATGTGAACATCTCGCGGATCGCTATGGGCGTCCCCATGGGGGGAGATCTTAAATATACCGACCGGATGACCCTGGGTAAGGCCCTAGAATTCCGGCGCGGGATGTGAGCAGTCAAAAACAATGGGCCCTATCAGAGAGATCGACAGCAAGCTTATCACCGAAACAGTAAAACGTTTGTTTTTAGAGGCCAATACCTGCCTTGGCGCGGACGTTCTGACGGCCCTGCAAATATCTCAGGTCCGGGAGGAATCCGCTCTTGGCCGTCAGGTTCTCGCCCGGATTCTGGAAAACGCCGCCGTTGCCAGGGAAGAGTCGGCCCCTATTTGCCAGGACACGGGCCTTGCCGTCGTCTTTGTCGAACTTGGACAGGGTGTCCACGTTGCCGGAGGACTTCTCAATGCCGCCATTGAGGAAGGGGTGCGGCAGGCTTATGCCGAAGGTTTTTTTCGGAAATCTGTCTGTGATCCCCTGAGCAGGGCCAATACCGGTGACAACACCCCGGCGGTCATTCATATTTTGATAGCGGCCGGCGACAGGATTCGTTTAACTGTAATGCCCAAAGGTGGTGGCAGCGAGAATATGAGCAGTGTGACCATGCTCCTTCCCACGGTGGGAAGAGAAGGGATAAGGCGGCATGTCGTCGAGTCGGTTTTGAAAGCCGGGCCGAACCCCTGCCCGCCCGTCATTGTCGGGGTCGGTATCGGCGGTTCCATGGAGGAGTCCCTCATTCTCGCCAAAAAGGCCCTGTTGCGTCCCCTGGGTCAGAAGAACAGCCGGGATGAACGCCTTAAAGACCTTGAGCAGGATATCCTCGCCGACGTGAATCGGATGGGCGGTGGGCCCCAGGGATTCGGCGGCAGTGTCTCCGCCCTGGCCGTCCATGTGGAAATGAAGCCCTGTCACATCGCCAGCCTGCCAGTGGCCGTGAATATCCAGTGCCATGTGGCGCGCCATCGTGAGGCCATCATATAGGATGCAAAATTCTCGATCCATAAAAACCCCGTTGACCGATGAGCTGTGTGCAAGTTTGCATGCCGGCGATATGATCCTGTTGAACGGTGAGGTATTTGCCGCCCGGGATGCGGCCCACCATCGTCTCCAGGAAACCCTCCAGCGCGGAGAGGCACTTCCCTTTGACATCCGGGGGGCGGTGATCTTTTACGCCGGTCCCTCGCCGACCAGACCGGGACGGATCATCGGTTCTATCGGTCCGACGACGAGTTACCGGATGGACCCCTTTGCCCCCTTGCTGATGGAACAGGGAATGAAGGGCATGATCGGCAAAGGGAAGCGGTCGGCCGAAGTCGTGGCGGCCATGCAGCGTTACAAATCCGTATATTTCGGGGCCATCGGCGGGATCGCCGCCCTGACGGCGAGATGTGTCCGCAGCGTCGAACTGGTAGCCTATGCAGACCTTGGACCCGAAGCGATCCTGAGGCTTGAACTGGTCGATATGCCCGTCGTTGTGGTCAATGATACGCAGGGCAGGGATCTCTACGAGGAAGCCCTGAAACGTTCTGAATTATAATGATCAGACCGGAACGAACGATTGAAAAACTGCAGCGGGGCGACAAGGTTGTAATTGCCGCCCTGGGAGACTCACTGACCCAGGGTTGGATGGTGCGGCGCGGCTATATAGATTTCCTTAAAGAGATGCTCAAAGCGCGTTATCCCGCCAGCGCCCTGACAATCGTTCCCAAGGGCATCCCGGGAGACTCAGCTGATAATGGCCTCTATCGCCTCCGCTACGACATTCTTGAATACAACCCCGACTGCGTACTCATCCAGTATGCCATCAATGATGCCTTCATGGGATACACATCCCGGCAGTTCCGCAGTACGATTCAGGAAATCATCGAAGAAGTGCAAGCGGATGGGGATGCGGACATCATCATGGTGACGTCGAGTTATATCGGCGACAATGCCGATGCCGAGATCATTGGGGAGTTCTACCGCCAATTGGAGGAACTGGGGGCCGTCTTCGGCCTGCCCGTCGCGATGGTCCATGAATACTGGAAAGAGAGGATAGACGAGGGGGCAGATTATCGGACCCTTGTCCAGTACGACATGGTCCACCCCTCAGAGGATGGCTACCGGTTCATGGCGGAGGCAATAGTTGCCCTATTTTAGGGTCGTGGCCGGCCTCAAGACAAGCAGTGCGTCCACAGCGACAGGTTGACCGTTGGGGCGGATCTTCAGGGGATTGATATCGATTTCCGCGACCCCTTCGTATTCCAGGCCGATCTGACCGACGGCCATGAGGATGCGGGTCAGCGACTCCCGGTCTACTGCCGCTTCCCCGCGAAAAGTGTCAAGAATCTTTACGGCCCTGATATCGGACATCATGGACCGGGCGTCTCCGGTTGTCAGGGGGGCTATACGGAAAGCCGTGTCTTTCAAGATCTCCGTGAGGATGCCGCCCAGGCCGAACATGACGGCCGGTCCAAAATGGGGATCCCTGGTCAGACCGCAGACGAGTTCCCTGGCCCCGCCGACCATTTCTGCGACGATCAGGGCCTCGCAACCGGGAATCTTCAGAAGCCGGCCGGCTTCTGATTCAATTTCCCTGGGCGTCTTCATATTGAGGACAACGCCCCCGACTTCGGTCTTATGGGTGAGACTGGCACCGGTGGCCTTCAGGGCTACGGGATAGCCCAGTCCTGCCGCCGCTGCGACGGCGCTATCGGCGTCAACTGCGAATATTTCCCGGGTGACGGGAATATCGAAAAGAGAAAGAAACCGTTTGGAATCATATTCGCTCAATGATTTCTGTCCGCTGGCAAGGGCATCTCCGATCAGTTTTTCAGCTTCCATCATGGACTTATCCTCATTTAACCCATCCCCACCCCTCCCCTTGAAATGGAGGGGGGAAATCACCCTCCTGATTTCTTCCTAAAAGGGAAAGAGGAATTTCTTTTTGCGAAGGCGTTAAGGTTTTGTCTATTCATAGAAGAGGCATGGCGGCTTGTCAATATTTTTTCCTGAAATCAGTTTTTACCATTGACACGTTTTCTCATTTTTAGTAGGTGAGATTACGTTTTTATTTCCGTAGGACATACCAGAAAAAATTGGAGATAGGTGATCATGATTGAAATAAGGTGGCACGGAAGGGGAGGTCAGGGCGCGGTCACGTCCGTCGAGCTGTTGGCGCTGGCGGCGATCGAAGAAGGAAAATACGCCCAGGGCTTTCCGGCATTTGGTCCGGAGCGCCGGGGGGCGCCGGTCATGGCATATAATCGTGTGTCGGAAAAACCCATTAAGATCCGTTCAGGAATCTACCACCCTGATGTGGTCGTTGTCCTCGATCCGTCGCTGGTGGGGCTTGTGAACGTCACGGACGGTCTGAAACCGGACGGTCTGCTCATTGTAAATACCTCGAAGCCGTCGGAGACTCTCCGGGAACAGCTCAAATACAAAGGCAAGCTGGCGACCGTAGATGCAACCCACATTGCCCGGGAGGAGCTCGGCGTTCCCATTGCCAATACCACGATGCTGGGCGCTGTCATGAAAGCGACCAAGGTCCTGAAGTTGGAATCCCTGGATGAGCCCATTGAGGAGCGGTTTGGGAAGATTGCGTACAAAAACAAGAATGCCCTCAAGAGGGCTTATAAAGACGTCAAACTGGCAAAGTAAAACGATTATTGAGGTGTTTTCCATGAAACAGAAGAAATGGCCGGAAGCCTGGCAGGAAGTCACCCCCGGTTGTATGGTGTTCGAGCCGGGGAACGCCAGTACGTATAAAACGGGAAGCTGGCGCGCCCAAAGACCCATCTGGGATAACAAGAAGTGTATCAAATGCGGCATTTGTTATATATTCTGCCCCGAAGCGTGCGTCTCCGAGACAGGGGAGGGGTTCTTTGCGGCGAACCTGGATTATTGCAAAGGCTGTGGTATCTGCGCCCATGAATGCTGGCCCCAGGCCATCGTCATGATGGAAGAGGAGGTGTGACCATGGGTAAACGTATTGGTATGGAAGTAGGAATTGCGGCTGCGGAGGCCGTGGGGCTCTGTAACATTGATGTGGCCGCCGTTTATCCCATCACCCCCCAGTCCCACATTGCCGAACATTTATCGGATATCGTTCATGACGGACGGATTGACGCCGAGTTCATTACCGTGGAATCGGAACATTCATCCATCAGCGCCTGTGCCGGCGCCTCGGCGACGGGGGCCCGTGTCTACACGGCCACCAGTTCTCAGGGACTGATGTACATGCATGAGGTACTGCCCATCGTTTCGGCCATGCGGCTGCCCGTAGTCATGGGTAACGCCAACCGCGCCATTGCCGGTCCGCTGAACATCTGGAACGATCATTCGGACATCATGAACCAGCGGGACTGCGGCTGGATTGTCATGCATGCGGAGAACGGCCAGGAGGTCATCGATATGACCATCCAGTCTTTCAAGATAGCGGAACATGCCGACGTCATGTTACCGACGGTCCTCAATATGGACGGGTTCCAATTGACCCATATGATTGAGCCCCTCGAATTTCCTACCCAGGAAGAGGTGAATGCCTTTCTTCCCGACCGGGTTCCCTATGCCACCCTCCATCCGGACAAGCCCGTCTCCATGGGGTGCTTCAATATGCCCGAAATCTTCACGGAGACGATGAAGGTAAAGGATACGGCCCTGATCAATTCCAAGAAGACGATCATCAAGATCTGGAATGAATGGGGCAAACAGTTCGGACGGTATTATAAACCGGTGGAGAGCTACAAGAGCAAAGGGGCGGAAACGCTTATTCTGACCATGGGCTCCATGGGGGAGACAGCGTCGGTTGCCGTCGATGAACTGAAAAAAGTGGGTAAGTCCGTCGGTCTTGTGAAGATGAGACTCTGGCGGCCCTTCCCCCTCGATGAACTACGCGCCGCGATCAAAGGTTGTAAGACCCTGATCGTCATGGATCGCGCCGTCACGTTCGGCGGCATCGGCGGGCCCGTAGCAACGGAAATCAAGTCGCTCATTTACCACGACAAGGATCGGCCCCGCATCGTTAATTACCTCATGGGGCTGGGCGGCCGGGATGTCACGGTGGAGGATTTCATCGTCATGGTGGAGCGGGCGGCCAAAAAGAAGGACGAAACCTATGAATTTTATGGGGTGAGGGAATGATGAACACCGTAGAGAATTTTGAGATATTTGCACCGAAGCTCATTGATAAAAGAGAGTTATTCAGTCCCGGGCACCGCGCCTGCCAGGGCTGCGGAGAGGTTCTGGCCCTCCGGCTGATCATGAAGGCCCTGGGAGAAGATACCGTGGTTTCTAACGCTACGGGCTGCATGGAGATCATCTCCACTGCCTACCCTCAGACGGCCTGGGAAGTTCCCTATATCCATGTGGCCTTTGAAAACGCCGCGGCCGTCGGTTCCGGTGTGGAAGCGGGGCTGAAGGCCCTGCGCAGAAAAGGCAAGATTGCGGACCGGTATGTGAAATCCGTTGCCATCGCCGGTGACGGCGGAACGGTGGACATCGGTCTGCAGGCCCTTTCGGGGGCCATGGAAAGGGGGCACGACCTGGCCTTCTTTTGTCTGGACAACGAGGCTTACATGAACACCGGTATTCAACGTTCCAGTGCGACGCCCTTTATGGCGGCCACGACGACGTCGCCGGCCGGTAAGGTCATCCATGGCCAGCGAACAGGCAAGAAGAACGTCCCCGAGATCATGGTCGCCCATAGCGTCCCCTACGTCGCCACCGCCTGTCCGAGTTATCCCATCGATCTGATGAACAAGGTGGAGAAGGCCAAAAATACTAAGGGGCCGGCTTACGTCCACGTCTTTTCCGTGTGTCCGACGGGATGGCGGGCGGCGTCCAATGAAACCATCAAGCTGGGCCGCATGGCTGTAGAGACGGGCTCTTTCCCTCTCTATGAGGTGGAAAACGGTAAGTATCGTCTCACCATAGAATACCCCGAAAAGCGGCGACCCATGGAGGACTACCTGAAATTGCAAGGACGGTTCCGCCACCTCGATCCTGCGGATATCGTTAAGGTTCAGGCCCTGGTGGACAAGGAATTCCGAAAACTTATGCATAAGGTGGAAACATCGGCGCCGTGGATCTGACAGTCTGCGGGCGGATAAAAGGAATCATTCACAATTCATGAAATCAAGATAAAGGTGACGGAAGCATGAATACAGTGGCATTTAGCAGTTGGAATGGTAAGATCATGGATAACAGAACCTCGGGAAAAGGGGCAGGCAAGGCGAAGAAGCCCGCGGAAGGAGCCTTTCCTGCGGCGTTAGATGGTCAGAGCTATGACGCCCTTATGGGCTGGAACGGTCTGGTGGTCGTCGATCCGAAGGCGGATGTGGTAGCCCTCACCCTTGCCTACATCGGGGAGGCGAGAAAGCTCTCCTGTGGCGAATGCTCCGTCTGTATGATCGGCATCGACCGGGTCCGTGATATTTTGCAAGGACTATCCTCGGGAAAGAGTTCATCCAAAGATCTTGCGGAAATCGAAGATATCGTCAGAGGCGTCATGGTTAACAGCAAGTGCAATTTCGGCCGCGCCTCGGCCCTGACCCCCGTCCTCGACGCCGTTAAATATTTCAAGGCCGGTTTCCTGGAGGCAGGGAAGACGGCAAAGAAGGGCGTAGAAAAAGCCTTTAAAGTGGCGGTGACGGCCCCCTGTATGAAGGCCTGTCCGGCCACGCTTGATATTCCCGGCTACATCGAACTGATCCGGAACAATAAATTCAAGGAGTCCCTTGACCTTGTCAGGGAACGCTGCATCCTCCCCGGTGTTATCGGGAGAGCCTGCACCCACCCCTGTGAAGACGCCTGTGTGCGTAAGGACATAGACGGCTCGTTGGCCATTCGCCTCCTCAAGCGGGCAGCGGCGGACCAGGATCTTCAGGGAGGCAGCGCCCTGCCGGTTTCCAAAGAAGGAAAGAAGGAAAAAATCGCCGTGATCGGTGCCGGTCCGGCCGGTTTAGCGGCGGCCTATCACCTCCGCCTCAGGGGTTATGGTGTGACGATTTTTGAGGCCCTCCCCAAGGCGGGCGGCATGGCAGCGGTGGGCATTCCCGATTACCGCCTGCCCAAGGATATCCTCAATCATGAAATCGATCTGATCAAGCGGATGGGGGTTGATATCCGGTTTAGCAGCAAGGTGGATGCCCTGAATGCGGCTGATTTTCAGAAGCAAGGTTACGCCGCCGTATTTACGGCTATTGGCGCCCATGTCGGAACAAAGATAGGATGCAAGGGCGAAGAGATTGCCTCGGACGATGTCGTTCAGGGGGCGGAATTCCTACGGGGTCTCAGCCTCGGTAAAAAGACGAACCCGGTGGAAAGGGTCGTGATCATCGGTGGCGGTAATGTGGCCCTCGACTGCGCCCGCAATTGCCTCCGTCTGGGATTCAAGAATGTTGAAATCGTTTACCGACGTTCCCGGATCGAAATGCCGGGTTCCAAGGAAGAAATAGAAGAGGCTATCCACGAAGGTGTGAAATTTACTTATCTGACCGCTCCTGTCGGAATTGTTCGTAAGGCGGCCAAGGTGACGGCTATAGAGTGTGTGAAAATGAAGCTTGGGGAGCCCGATGAAAGCGGCAGGAAGAGACCGATCCCGATTAAAGGCTCCGAGTTTACCCTGAAGACAAATATGGTGATTGCCGCTACAGGCCAAAAACCCGATCTCGGTCTGCTGACAGGGAAGGATAAAGGGACAATGACCACGGCTTGGGGAACCATCAAGGCGGATCCCGTCAGTTGCTCCACCCCGGTAACGAGAATCTTTGCCGGCGGCGACTGCGTCAGCGGTCCGGCTACCCTGATCGAAGCCCTTAACATGGGGAACAAGGCGGCAAAAAGTATCGACGCCTACCTACAGGGAAAGACATTTGTCGATGAACTCTCTTTTGAAGGCATCGATGTAGGCCAGCAACGGGATATGGGTTTTGTTCCCCCGGCGAAGAGCGGAGAGGTTAAATTTCTTGATATGGCCGAACGTCTAAAAGGGTTTGCCGAGGTTGAGGGTGGCCTCAGCGCCGACGCCGCCATGAAGGAGGCCCAGCGCTGCCTGAGGTGTTATCGCCTTATGGTATGGCAATAAATCCTGAATAACAGGGAACAATTTCATAGGATAGAGGAAAAGTCATGGCAAAGATGATCATCAATGGGCATGAAATACAGGCAAAAGCGGGCGCTACAGTGCTTGAGGAAGCGCGGAAGCTGAATATCGATATTCCGACCCTTTGTTACCACAAGGACCTCAGTTCTTTTGGCGCTTGCCGGTTATGTATGGTAGAGATCAAAGTCAACGGCAAATGGCATCTTGCTGCTTCATGCCAGACGGAAGCAGCAGCAGGCATGGAAGTCCGGACCGATACGGATAACGTCCGGGAAAGCCGGAAACTGGCGGCGGCCCTTCTGTATTTCCGCTACCCCCAGACCATGGTAGTTCGGGATATGGCGGCGAAGCTCGGAGTCGACGTTCAGGCCGCAGCAGCGGACAGCCGGGATTGCATCCTCTGCGGACTGTGTACAAGGACCTGCCATGAAATCGTTGGGGTCAACGCCTTGAAGTTCAAGGATCGGGGCTTGGCTAGGAACGTCGAGGAGCCGAAGATCGAATTTGATTCTTCCGCCTGTATCGGTTGTGGTTCCTGTGCTTTTGTCTGCCCCACGGGCTTTGTCAGCATGGAGGCGGTAGACGGGAAGCGGATCATCTGGGATAAGGTATTCAAAATGGCGGCTTGCAATGTCTGTGGAAGATATTTCGCACCCGTGGAGCAGCTTGAATTCATCAGCAAGACAACGGGCGTGTCGGTCAGCCAGTTGATGACCTGCGTGAGCTGCCGCTGATCGGCAAAAAACAAATTGACAAAAAGACCGCCCTGCATTACAAGGCGGTCTCGTTTTTCTTAAC
>JALNVY010000085.1 GCA_023231165.1 Syntrophales bacterium
CATTGATCCCAAGAAGCGTCCCTTCGTCATCGTTGATCCCCGCGCGGGGCACGGGCCGGGGATCGGCGGTTCCAAACAGGAATCCCAGATAGGCGTTGCCTTACAAGCTGGTCACCCAACCTATTTTGTCATGTTCTTCCCCAAACCGGAACCGGGGCAAACCCTGAGCGATGTCGGCCATGCCGAGGCCCTGTTTCTCCGGGAAGTCACCCGCCTGCATCCGGAGGCAGAGAAACCATGCGTCATGGGAAACTGCCAGGCCGGCTGGGCCCTTGCCGCCCTTGCCGCTGTTGAGCCGGATATTATGGGAACAATTATCTTGAACGGCGCCCCCATGTCCTACTGGGCGGGATACAAGAACAAAAACCCCATGCGCTACTCAGGAGGCCTTCTGGGCGGCAAGTGGCTCACCACCATGACCTGTGATCTGGGTAACGGCATATTCGACGGTTCCTATCTCGTTCAGAATTTCGAGAATCTCAATCCGGCTAATACCCTTTTTGCTAAGGAGTACAACCTTTACGCCAATATAGATACGGAGGCGGAGCGCTATCTCCATTTCGAGGAGTGGTGGAGCGGCTTCTTCCTGATGAACGCCGAGGAGATCGATGCCATCGTGACCAATCTTTTCATCGGGAATAAATTGGCTAAAGGCGGGATTATCACCCCTGACGGCCGACGCGTCAACCTGAAGAATATCAAGTGTCCCATTGTCATCTTCGCCTCTTTTGGCGACAACATTACCCCTCCTCAGCAGGCCCTCAACTGGATCGTTGACGTTTACGGAACCGATGAGGCCATCTTGAAGAATGGTCAGGTGATCATCTACACTCTCCACCCCGATGTGGGCCACCTGGGGATCTTTGTGGGCACTTCCGCTGCCAAGAAGCAGCACACCGAGTTTGTCACGACCCTGGACATGATCGATGGCCTGCCGCCGGGACTTTATGAAATGATCATTGAGAAGAAGAATCCCTTTACGGAACACGGGGAACTGATCCATGGTGACTATACAGCCCGGTTTGAGATGCGGAAGATTGCCAACATTATGGACCTCAATGATAGTCATCGAGATGATGATTACTTTGCCTCCGTGGCGGAGGTCTCCGATGTCAATGATGAGTTGTACAGAACCTTTCTCCAGCCCTGGGTACGGATGATGACGACGGAAAAGAGCGCGGAGATGCTGCGCTGGCTCAATAAGAGTCGCAGGAAATATTACCTCTTTTCCGAGCAGGTGAATCCCCTCATGGCGACCTTCAAGATCTGGGCGGACTGGATCCGGAAGAACCGCAAACCCGTGCAGGACAATAACTACTTCCTGACCATGGAAAGAGACATGGCTCAAACGATCGAGGATCGTCTCAATGGTTATCGTGATTCGCGGGACGATCGTTACCGTAATATGTTCAAGGCTATGTACGGGCCGCTGGGATTTGCGCAGCTCTTTCCGGGCAAGAAAGCCCAGATAATGGAAGAGGAAAATAAGGCGCAGGAGGCAGCGATCCATGCGGAAATTGAGCGTCTGAAAAACGAGATGGACAAGGGCGGTTTCCATGAAGCCCTGATCCGCCTCATTATGGCCAGCATGATTCATATAGGGGCAATAGACTACCGTTCCAGTCTCATCGCTAAACAGCTTAAGAAGCGTTACCAGGAAGAAGAAATCAAACCGGCGGTTTTCAAGAAAATGCTCTGGGAACAGTATTTTATGCTCCTGATTGACGAAGACCGGGCGATTGCGTCCCTGGCAAAGCTCCTGCCGACAAAGGAAGAACGTGAAGAGGCTGTAAAGCTGACCATGGAGGTCATGATGATCAGCGATGCCCAGATAGATCCCAGCAGCAGCCTCGCTGCCAAGGTGGCCAAGGCCCTTGGCCTTGATATCAAGAAATTATTTGACACTGTTTCCTGAATCAAAGGGCTGAAAGAACAATTATTTATCCCTCCCATTCAAGGAAACGAGATTGGGCGTGAAAAAATTTATATCTCTTAGCGTGATATTCCCTGCAGCTTGCTGTGTTCAGAGAATCTGTATTCCAGAGATACCGATCAGATAGCTGCGGGGAGGTTCATTATCTTTCTGCCCCTCTTCAAGGGGAAGGTTAGGGTGGGGATGGGGTTCCCCTTTAAAATGCAAGTTAACGAGAGCATGCTCTCCTTCATCCGTCCTGACAAAGGTACGCTCCTAATCGTCCTCCGGGGGAAATGGCGGGCCGGGGAAAGACTGCCTCATGTCTCGGAAGTATTCCGACAAATTGAACAGGATCCGGCGACGAAAAACGCTGTCTTTGAATGCTCCGGTCTGGCCGGCTGGAGCAGCGTCCTGATTACCTTCCTCATCAATATCATTGACTACGGCCAACAGCGGGATGTCTCTGTGGATCGGGGAGGTCTTCCCTCGGGAGTTCAGGGACTTCTGAAGCTGGCTTATGCAGTTCCGGAGCGGGCCGGGGCCAGGCGTGAAAAGGTCCGGACGCCCATCCTGGAGCAGATAGGTCAGGAAGTTTACGCCTTCTGGCAGGGGACCCAGGAAGTCTTCGCCTTTATCGGCGCGGCGACCATGGCCTTCGGAAAGTTGCTCAGGGGTCAGGCCCACTTCCGCCGTCGCGATCTGTTTGTCGCCATGCAGGAATGCGTGATTCAGGCCCTCCCTATTGTCTCGCTGATCAGTCTGCTGGTCGGTCTCATCCTCGCCTTTGTCGGAGCTATCCAGTTGAGCATGTTCGGCGCCCAGATCTATATCGCCAATCTGGTCGGGATCGGTATCTTCCGGGAGATGGGGGCGATCATGACAGGGGTGATCATGGCCGGGCGGACGGGGGCGGCCTTCGCCGCCCAGCTTGGAACCATGCAGACAAATGAAGAAATCGACGCCCTCAAGACCATGGGCATTCCGCCGATGGAATTTCTCGTCCTGCCGAGAATGATCGCCCTGGCCGTGATGATGCCCCTCCTGTGCCTCTATGCCGATTTCATGGGCGTCCTCGGGGGGCTTATCGTGGGAGTGACAGTGCTGGATCTGAATTCCATGGCCTACTACAATCAGACAACGGATGCTATCAGGCTCAACGATATGTGGGTCGGCCTGTTTATGAGCGGCGTTTTTGGCATTCTTATTGCGGTTACAGGATGCCTCCGGGGGCTTCAGTGCGAACGGAGCGCTTCCGCTGTCGGGGAGGCTACTACTTCTGCGGTGGTGACGGGGATCGTGAGCATTGTGATTGCTACGGCTATTATAACCGTTTTGTGCAATGTCTTGGGAATCTGACAATCTCATTTTATGACGACTATTTGTGAGTGTACCTGTATATATGCCGACAAACGGTAACAAAAAACCACACATAGTGGTTGAAGATCTGACGATGGCCTTTGGGGATTTCGTTCTCCAGCGGGATCTGAACTTCACCATTTACACCGGCGACGTCTTCATCATCATGGGGGGGAGCGGCTGCGGAAAAAGCACCCTCCTCAAGCATCTCATCGGCCTCAATAATCCGGCCAAGGGGTCGATACTTTTCAATGGCGTTGATTACTGGCGGGCGGAACCGCAGCAGCGGGAGGAGATTACCCGTGGTTTCGGCGTCCTCTATCAGAGCGGCGCCCTGTGGAGCTCCATGACCCTGGCGGAAAATATCGCCCTGTCCCTGGAGGAATATACGGATCTTTCGCCTCAGGATATCGGCGAAATTGTCTCCCTGAAGCTGGCACTCGTGGGGCTGAAAGGGTTCGAGGACTATTATCCTGCCCAGATAAGCGGGGGCATGATGAAGCGGGCGGGACTGGCCCGGGCGATGGCCATGGACCCGGAGATCCTCTTTTTCGACGAGCCGTCGGCAGGATTGGACCCGATAAGTTCACGTCTTCTCGATGATTTGATCCTACAGCTTCGTGACAGTCTGGGAACAACTTTCGTCGTGGTGACCCATGAACTGGCAAGCATTTTTACTATTGGCAACAACTCCGTATTTCTCGACGCGTCGGCGAAGACCATGATTGCCTCCGGCGATCCGAAGCTGCTGCTGAAGGAGCGTACCAACAACGTCGTCCATAGCTTTCTGACACGAGGAGGGGAGTTTACCGAGAAGACCTTTATTGAATCGGATAGGTGTTGATTCAAAGAGTTAAAAAAAGGACCATAGTCAGGGGAGCAATCCATGAGCAAACAGGCCAGTATGAAAATGATCGGCGTCTTTGTCGTCGGAGCGGTGGTTTTGCTGACGGCGGCTGTTGTCATTTTTTCCTCCGGGCAGTTTTTTAAGAAGCAGCAGAACTTCTATGCCCTCTACTTTGATGAATCCGTCCGGGGCCTTAACACGGGGGCCCCCGTGTATTTCAAAGGTGTGAAGGTCGGCGCTGTCACCGACGTCCGGCTCTATTATAAACCAGAGATTGAGGCGCTCCATAGCGCCGTGGTCATCGAGCTTGACCCGAGTCGGGTCATTAATCTCGGCACCGGTAGGAAGGAAACCGCTGAAGCGGGAGACATTAAGTACCTGGTGGAAAAAAAGGGTCTGAAAGGACAGTTGGATATCCAGAGCCTGGTGACCGGCCTGTTGGTTATCACCCTCGATTTTTATCCCGATAAACCCATGGATCTCCATAATTACATGAAACAATATGAGGAGATCCCGACGATACCGACGCAATTTGAGCAGCTTACCAAGGCCTTGCAAGATCTCCCGCTTAAGGACATGGTGCAGAAACTGGACAAAATAATCTCGGGCATCGAAGGCCTTGTCAATTCCAAAGATGCGAAGGAAGGCGTCAAGTCCCTTGCCAAGACGGCTAAAGAGGCCGAGGGGCTTATAAAAAAGATGAACGAGCAGATTGGTCCGGCCATAACTGATCTGCGGGCGACCTCCGAGGCGGCCCGGGGAACCTTCCGGCAGGCGGAAAAGACCCTCGCCATGAATGAAGGGGTTCCCGGTCAAATAGCGGCGAAGGCCAAGGATACCCTTGATCAGGCGAAGGGGACGCTGAAAAAAATGGACGATAGCCTTGCCGCCCTGAATCGTTTTACCCAGGAGAATACAGAGGTTTCATTCCAGTTGGAAGACACCCTCCGGGAATTTTCCAATATCGCCCGGTCTCTGCGGGCGCTAACCGATTATCTGGAACGCCATCCCGAGGCGCTCCTGAAGGGAAAGAAGGGACCTTAAGGAGGAAAAGACATGAAAAAAGGAATGAACATCTTGATATTACTGTTTATATCGACGCTTATCATGGCCGGGTGCACGACGTCGCAACCGGCAAGGTTCTACACCCTGAATACAATCAGCAAGCCAGATAATGCTTCCTCGGCGGCGGTAGGAAAGGTTGAAATAATCGGTGTGGGACCGGTCTCCATTCCTGATAGCCTGGATCGCCCGCAGATCGTCACCCTTTCCGGGGGAAATGAGGTCATAATCGCGGAATTTGACCGCTGGTCCGGTTCCTGTCGTGATGAAATCGCCCGGGTGATAACGGAGAACCTGTCCGTACTGCTGCCATTGCAACGGGTTGTTTCCTATGCCTGGGGACGCAGGGTAAGTCTCAACAGCCAGATCACTGTTGATATTCTCCGTCTGGACGGGGTATTAGGGAAAACGGTGATCCTGAAGGCAAACTGGGCGATCCTGGAGGAAAGCGGGACAAAAACCATCCTGGTCAGAAGATCGGACATCTCCGAACCGGTCAACGGCGGTGACTATGCCAGTTTCGTAGCGGCCCTGAGTAGGGCCCTGGGGACGCTAAGCCGCGAGATCGCTGCGGCGGCGCAGTCTCCGAAGAAGTAATAAGTCCAAAAAAAACAAAGCCGCCTCTCCCGGCAGTAATTTCACCTGGAGAGGCGGCTGATAAATAACGATGACTCTGTCTGTCACTGATCTATCGGCGGAGCTTTTGATACTCCACCGCTATGGATCAACGGATCAGCGATGCAAAATCACTTGTTCTGCACCGGAACGAACTGAGCCCGGCGGTTCTTGGCCCAGTCTGCCTCGTTGTGCCCCGGATCCAGGGGCCGTTCGAAGCCGTAGCTGATCGCCTTCAACCGTTTTTCATCAACACCCAGCCCGACGAGATATTTCTTGGCTTCCATGGCCCGTCTTTCCCCAAGGGCCAAGTTGTATTCCGTAGAGCCTCTTTCGTCGCAATAACCCTCAACGGTCAGGGAGTAATCCTTGTTCTTGGTGAGCCAGTCGGCATGACCTTTCAGGATTTCTCTGTCCGGGGTTCTGATCGCGGATTTGTCAAAATCAAAGTGGATATTTGCCAGTTCCAGAGCCACTGCCGGGGCCGCTGCTTCCGCTTTTGCCTCTTGTACCTGCTGTACGACCGGCGCGGCTGCTGCCTGCGGTGGGGGCGGGGTTGTGAGGAATACCTTTTCCACAAAAGCATCCATGGCCGCCTGAGTGGCTAAATCGTCGGCGTTAACGTCAAAGCCGCACTTGGCTTCCTGCCTGATTGCGTCGATCACTAAATTCGCCCTCGGGAACTTGCCTATCTGGATCGTGTAGATGCAGACCCTGTCGCCATACTGCGCCTTTAATCTGGCTACGGCGGGGATGACCTTTGCGGGCTGGAGGTCGTCAACACCCGGTATGTTCTCGAAATCGCTGACGATAATGACGGCAGAATTCCCCGCTTTTCCCTGGAGGTCGATGGCGGCCCCGTCGATAGCCTTTTCCATCGGGGTAGGACCGCTGCCCCATTGCAAGGTTTTCATCCCCGCGATAAAGGCTGTTTTGTCAAAGGCAGTCATCCCGTAGAGAAGATGGCTCTTGTCGTTGTAGAAGTCTCGCAGCCCCGCCGTCAGTTTGATATCCGGAATCGTCGTAATCATTCTTTCGGTCACGTCTCTTGCCAGAGCTAATTCCGTTGTCTTGCCATAGGGGTCGTCCATCGAGGAAGACTTATCGAAGAGGACGTCAAAATTATTTGCTTTCTGGATTAATTGACCTGATTTCAGTCGCCCGTCGAGGCTGTCGGGCGAAAAGGCCGCCTTTTGTGTCGCACAACCTGCAAACAGCAAACATACAAAAACTACTAATAAAACCCGCAACCCGCTACTTTTCATAAACGTTTCCTCCTTATTAGTATGAAATTTAAAACTTCCTTGAATTATTCCTTTCGATTACCGTCCGGCCTTCCGCTATTCTTCAATAATTTAATACCAGTAATTTTTTCAACCTTCAAGGAAAAAATTAATTTTTTTTATTTTATCGCTTGCCACTTTTTATCAGGATCATAATTGTTCAGGGCGGCTGCCGCCTGTTCGGTGTTTTCACCCAGGTCCCGCTCGTAAACGATTCCTTGCTGGTTAATCAGGAAGGTCTTGACGCCTGATGAGCCATATTTTGCTGGATAGGCGATAAGGGCAAACCCGAAGATCATATGTTTATTAATTATATAATCATAAGCGCCTCCGGGGGCGTGCTTTCCCTGGGCAGTTAAAATTTTGAAGTAATATCCGTGATACGGCACGGGTTTTTTATCGCCTCTGTTCGGAGTGTATCCCTCCCTGGCGGCAGCGGCATAGAAAGGGCCCAGGGGGCTTTGTTCTTCTCCATCTTTTATTTCCCAATAAAGGCCGTTTTTCTTATCTTTTTCGCTCACGATTTTTTCC
The DNA here is from genome assembly GCA_023231165.1 of Syntrophales bacterium. Taxonomy (GTDB): domain Bacteria; phylum Desulfobacterota; class Syntrophia; order Syntrophales; family UBA8958; genus UBA8958. The sequence continues at coordinate 7,610 of JALNVY010000085.1, forward strand.
GCGAACTCATGTAAGCCGTCACTATTTCGGGTTCTGCTGAAATAATCTTTCTGGGCATCCACATAAGCCTTCATAGCCTCTATGACGCTCAATTCGTTTCTGCCGATCCTCCGGTTGACAATCTCCTCCCTCCCTGCCCGCGTATCGAAGCGCCATAATTTGCCTTTCTTGACCATTGGAACCGGAAAAGGCCAGTTATCATTTCCCAAGGTGAGGATTACTTTTCCCTTCCTCTGGTATTCAAGTTTGCTGCCTTCCCTGTACGCCTGCAGGAAACGCTCCCGGGATTTATTATCAGCCCCTTCCTCACCTGATAAGAGAAGGTCCTGCCATTTTGGGCCGAAGATGGCGGATAGTTGTTTGCTATCGTTCCTCTCTGTGGCATCTACAAGGACTTTCACTGCCCCTTCGGGCGAGTCAAAGACCTGCTGACGGATAGTTCCTGCATCTCCAGGAGTGGCCAGAAACAAGATAAATAAAATAAAAACGGCGATAGTGGTAAAAATTCTGTAGTTTATAGAATGTGGCATACTTTCCTCCTTTTAGCGGTGGCCGCTGTAGTGACCGCCACCATGATAGCCCCCAGAACCGGCATTCCGCATTCCTTCCGCACTACTCCTGCTGTATTGTCCCCGTTCACTGGCAGCGTGTTCGCTTGCACCGTTGCCGCGGCTATCAAAGGCGCTTTCCCTATCCCCTCGCCCCGTGTCTCGGGATGGCTCTGCGAAGGATCTTCCCTCGTTGCTTTTACCAAAGCCCTTTTCCGGCTGTTTAAGCTTGCCGCTCGATTGTTTCTGTGTCTCAGTTCTTTCCGTTCCGGCGTTTCTCTTCATGCTTCTGTCACCAGGCGAGTAACCACGGAAATCACCGGATGATCTTTTCATCGCCTGATTAGCTTGTCCGTATTTTTGACTGACCGCAGGGTTTCGATAGGGGACATTTTTGCGGTGATCAGGATTATGCTGCCAGTTCTGGCTTTGGGAATTTGCGACATTTGTCTTTTTATTCTGAACATTGGCCGCCGTCACGTTGGTGGTCTTGGTGATGTTCGCGACATTATTGTTATTAACGGTGACCTGACCATGTCCCCAACCTACGCCGCACCAGGAAGACATAGCCGCCCCCACCATGAACCCGGCGCCGAAAGACATCATTTCTCCCGCCACCACGGCCCCGGGGGAATAGTAAGGATAGGGCGGATAGGCAGGGTAAGGCCAGGGGCCATACACAACGGTTGGATTATATGCGGGGACATAGATAACCTGGGGGTTCGCCGGCTGAATGACAATAGCGCTTTCCTGCACGACCACCTTTTGTTGCGGGGTTGTTTTGAGAGCGCCGGCCGCCTTTGCCTTTGCCCGTAGGTCTTGCACAGCAGCCAGGACATCCTGCTGCTGTGCAAGAAAGGCGTCGCCAAGCTTGGTCGTCCACTCGATCTTGTCGGACATCATGGCGAGGACATCCGGGTAGTAGGCAAGGGATTTGACGCTAACATCCCAATCCTTCCCCTTCAGGGCACTGTCCAATTTGTCACCTTTCAGGGCGGCATTTTGCTTGGCCCAGCGATCAGCCTCCACAACCTCGAGGGGATAAGTGGAGGCCATGAATACCTGCGCGAGCAAGGTGTCCGGATAAAGGGCGATGGGCGCCAACATCTGCTGGAGTTCTGCAGTTTTTAAAGGGGGAGGCCCTCCCGAATTTTGCTGGGCAAAAATCAGTGAAGGGAGGAGAGTAATTAAAGCACTCATTAATATCAACATGTAAACGCGCTTTGTTTTCTTCATATAACTCCTTTCCCGAGTTTCATTCCCGGATGTTAAGAGCTTCTCGCGGCAAGTATGCCGCCCGATAACTCATCGCTTTGATGCGTGTAGCTTCGTTGCCAGTCCCTCGTCATACTCTCAGACACCGAGTA
>JALNVY010000086.1 GCA_023231165.1 Syntrophales bacterium
CGGCTGCTTTCGGCAGGAATGAAACGTCGGGTTTTTCTGGCCAGGGCTCTGGTAAACGATCCGGACCTCCTGCTTCTGGACGAGCCGACAAATCATCTGGATCTAAACACCATCCTCTGGCTCGAAGATTTCCTCCTGAAGTTTGAAAAGACTCTTATGTTCGTGACCCATGACAGGGCGTTTCTCCAGCGACTTACGACGCGCATCGTGGAAATCGACCGCGGCCGCCTGATTGCGTTTCCCTGCGATTACGGTACGTATCTCGATCGCCGCCAGGCCCTGCTGGAGGCGCAAGAGAAGGAGTGGGAGGAATTTGACAAGAAACTGGCCCGGGAAGAGACCTGGGTTCGGCAAGGAATCAAGGCCCGTCGCACCCGGAACGAGGGACGGGTGCGGGCGCTGGTGCAAATGCGTCGGGAGCGGGCGCGCCGGCAGGAGCAGGCGGGCAATGTCCGACTGACTATCCAGGAGGCGGAGCGCAGCGGTAAATTAGTTGCCGAAGCGACAAAGATCAGCTTCGCCTTCGACGATGAAATAATCGTGGAAGGGTTCTCCACCGTAATAATGCGCGGCGATAAAGTGGGCATTATCGGGCCCAACGGCGCCGGCAAGACGACGCTTCTCAAGATCCTCCTGGGCGTACTGGAACCGCAGCAAGGCCGGGTCCGCCTGGGGACAGGCGTCCAGATTGCTTACTTTGATCAACTCCGCGCCCAGTTAGACGAAAACAGGACCCTGAAGGATAATATCGCCGACGGCAACGATATGGTCATCGTCGGCGGCGTCTCACGGCATATCATCAGCTATCTCCAGGATTTCCTTTTCCCGACGGAACAGATCCTGTCGCCCGTCAGCGCCCTCTCGGGCGGTGAACGCAACCGCCTCCTGCTGGCAAAACTCTTCATGCTCCCCTCCAATGTTCTGGTCCTGGATGAACCGACCAACGACCTCGACGCCGAAACCCTTGAACTTCTCGAAGACCGGCTCCTTGACTACAGCGGCACAATCCTCATGGTCAGTCATGACCGTGCGTTTCTCAATAACGTGGTGACCTCAACGATTGCCTTCGAAGGGAATGGGCGACTTCAGGAATACGTGGGCGGCTACGACGACTGGCTACGACAGCGTCAGACGCCGGGGAGGGTGACTCGGCCGACAAGGTTGAGCGATGGAGGAAACGTCTCGGACCTGCTCGCACCCTCCGGGGTATCAGGGCAGACCCCACATAGCGGAAAGAAGGATAAACCACCGCAAGAAAGGCAAAAATTGTCCTTTAAAGAAACGCGGGAATTAGAAGCGTTGCCGCAGACAATCGAAGCCATGGAGCAGGAGAAAGAACGCCTGATTACGACCCTGAATTCTCCCGCATTCTATGTCAATGCCAACAGAGACGCCGTCGAAATAAACAAGTTCTCTAATCGCCTGAAGGCCCTGGAAGAGGAACTGAACGAGGCCTACGCCCGCTGGGATGAACTGGAGAACCTGGCAGCAAAATTCAGCGGCAAGACTGGATAAGGGCAATCTATGTTCCTTTTGAATATCATCTGCTTTTACCACTCAAGCGATCTGCTGAACAGATACCTTTCTATTCAAATATTTTCACCCTCAGCCCCTTCCTAAAGCCACCATCGACATATAAGATCATTCTTAATCACTCCCTCCAACGAGAATTGTTGTCTTATTGTTTTAATGCAATATTTGCAGCCAATTCCTTTATAGCTCATTTCACTCTGTTCTACACAGACAGGATCAAGGAAAATATAAAATTTGCCATTTACCACTGTCATCTACGAGTCAACGATTTTCAGTTCAGAATTGAAGTGAGGATTACCGTTTGAACTGTTCTTGAGGCTATGATTCAGAACAAACCCTGTCTTTCCCGTTCTTTTTCCCCTGATACATGAGCTGGTCAACCCGGTGAAAGAAGGCCTTCATGTCTTCCTGCGGCTTGTACTGTGCAAGACCGATGCTCACCGTCACATGGACGTCCTGACCCTGCGCAGGCGAAAAAATCTCTTTCTTGAATTCCATCCGGATTCTTTCCGCGGTAACGACGCTGTCTTCGCTGGTTGTCATAGGCAGGAGGATGGTAAATTCTTCGCCGCCATAACGATAGGCGGAATCCGTCTGGCGCAGGCATCTTTTTACCACCTGGCCAAGTCGCTGTAAGACCTGGTCTCCCTCAACATGGCCGTAAGCGTCGTTGAACGCCTTGAAATTGTCGAGATCAAGCAGGAGGAGGGCTAAAGGCTGTTTATAGCGGTTCGACCGGTCTAATTCGATTTTAAGCTGATTGTAAAAATGCCTGGAATTGTAAAGCTGCGTGAGGTCATCGACTATACTTAGCTCTCGGTATCTGTTTTCACTGTCCTGAAGAGCCTCCCCTATCCGCTTGCGTTTGGTGATGTCACGGGCCACTGCTTGAAAGGCAACCACATTGCCGTCCCGAAAGATCAACTGGGTGTTTTGCCCGAGCCAGATTTCACGGCCACCTTTCACGATAATGGGATACTCGGAGTAGGTATTGGGAATACCCTTCACGAACTGACGGCCAAAGAAATTCATGGCCTCCTCTTGCATATCCGATCGGATAAATGTCAGATAATGCCTACCGATAATTTCCTTTTCTTCGTATCCCATAATGCGGAGTGCCGCAGGATTGACAAAGGTTATGTGTCCAGTGCTGTTCAATCTGAAGACGATGTCGCTCGCATTTTCCACCAAGGTCCGATACTGCTCCTCGCTTTCGCGTAGTGCCTCCTCCGCCCGCTTGCGCTCGGAGATGTCGCGGAAGATGCCCACAAGATAATGTCTTCCCTCAATGGTAGTGGAGGTAGAGCCTACATCGGAATAGAAAATTGACCCATCCTTTCTCAATACCGGCAGGTCCTCGGCAAGAGCCTTCTCCCCTTTTATCAGTTTTTCAAATTCATCAAGAACATGAGAGATATCTTTCGGTGGATGGAGATCATAGACGGTAAGACTTTCGATCTCTTTTTTTGTATACCCCAGCATGGAATATATGGCAGCGTTTCCTTGGAGAAATTTCTTATTCTGAACATCTGCAATCAGAATCCCGTCACTTGCCTTATCAAAAATTGTCCTGAATTTTTCCTCGCTCTCTCTCAATGCTTCTTCCACCTGCTTGCTTTTTGATTCCGATTGTTCCAGTTCCGCAATTCTCTGCCTTAAAGAAGCCAGTTCATGGATCAATGTCTGCTTTGTCTTGGATTGATCATTCATAGGGTTACCCCTGTGTTGATATGATATTTGCAGTTAGAAAGTTAACGATTGACAAGTGATGCGTGGTTGAGAGTCCTCGGTCAAAGCCTTGTAAATTAGGAAAAGCTAAATGGGGGTTTTTGTCAAGTGGAACTATTACCTAAGCGCAGATTACCATCTGCAATCTTGAATATTACAGCAAGCAAAGCGTTTGTGTAGTTCAAGAAGTAGCCCGTACGTACGAGAGACCGAAAACCATCAACTTAATCGTATCACATAGAATCCGTTATACGTAACTGCTTTTCTGGCCATCTGCCGATTTTAAAGCTAATTTATTCCAGGGCAAAATGATAAAGTGGGATCTTTTTTTGAAAACGTAGCTATGTTTTCATTGGACCTTGATGAAGATTGGCCATTTTGCCACATATCTCAGTGACCCAAGCGTTGATGCTCTTATGGTCCGTTTGGCAGCCATAGCGATGGCGCTGTGAAGCTCCGGCGATGTGCGTACCATGAATCGCCCTGTGAAGGGTCTATTGGGTGTGTCGCCTTTCTTGGCGCAACTTGTAAGGTAGAAATCAACCGCTTCCTCAAAAGCCTTCTTGATTTCCTGCACGGATTCTCCGTCAAAGGTTATAATGTCGCGGATGCCCGCAATACGTCCGACGAAACAACCACCATCTTCGCTGTACTCGATATGGGCGGTATAATTTTTATAGGTCATAGGTTTATTCATGGCTCATGATATCAACAATGATATCATGAGCCAAGACATTTATGCCGTAGTAAGTGTCCTCTGGTGACACGACTGAAGGCCATCAAGATAATTATTCTGAACATTAAGGAAGAGCCAGCAAATAGAACTTCCTGTTATCCCAAACAATGAGGGCATCAGGGAACGACCGCCGCAGGGTTTCCACGTGGCCCTTCCCTTCCGTGACGGCAAACGAAGTTGTCCGTGTTGATGTTGCCCTTTTCACGGCCCGGACAAATTCCTCCTCTGTGGGGAAACGCCGCTCCCGCTCCTGCGGGTCAATCCGCTCGGCTCCGAATTTAAGCTCCCCCAGATCCTCCACAATGGGTGTGTTCCGCCCCGTATAGAAATCAATCCCGTACATGGTGCTGCGATACTGATAAACCGAGGCTTCCGCCGGCACGTGCGCCCTGATCGCCATAACCACATCCAGAGCCGATTTGCCCGGCGTCAGATAGTGGGACAGGGGAAAGAGGAGGCTGATAAGATAAACGGCAAAAAGGGTATAAATCGAGGCAAACCAGCCGGTTTTTGCCTTTCTTCTTAATAGTTCCGGAATAAAGAGGATCGCCGCCGCCACAATCACAGGTATGCCGAGCCATAGCCAGCACCTGCCGGGAGGGCCGATCTCCCGGTATTCCCGAATGAACAGGGGCACAAACATCAGTCCTCCCAAGGCCAGGGACTGCATGACGGCAGGGACCAGGGTCCAGGGAGCTGTTTTATCCCCTTCTCCATAGGCCCCGCCGCCTTGATCTTCATAGCTTGTAAAAATGCGTCCCATGAGGACGGAAAGGGGTAAAATGACCGGGGTAATGTAGGAGGCCAATTTTGAAGAGGAAAATGAGAAGAAAAGAAAAATGAAACCGGTCCAGACGGCAAAAAGGCGGATTTCCTCCCTGGTAAATAGTTTAATCTTACCCCGGCGCACCTCCATAAACGCTTGGGAAAGATAGGCCCACCAAGGGGTAATCCCCAGGTAAACCACGGGCAGATAGTACCAGAAAGGTTCTACTCGTTCGTGGATCTTCGTCGTATAGCGGAGAAAATGCTCATGGATGAAAAAGAACCAGAGGAAATCGGGGTTGGCCCGTTGTACCATAAAGAGCCAGGCCCCGACGGGAAGGGCAAATATTAAGATCCCCACGGGAGAGAAGATCCTCAGAATGTCCCGCCAGCGCCGGGACCAGAGGAGCCACAGGACGATGACCGCCGGGGGGAAGACAACACCGATCACCCCTTTCGTCAAAAAGGCCAGGGCGGATGATCCGTAGAACCCATAGAGCCATTTTTTGTCAGCCATACCGGAGGACTGGAAGAACCGGAAGCCGCACCAAATGGTCAGACACAGAAACAGCGTCAAGGGTATATCGAGGATATTGATTCTGCCCAGGGCAAAAAGCAGGAGGCTCACGGACAGGACGGCGGCGCCGTAGATGCCGGTCTTCCGGTCATGAAAATAGAACCCCATATTATATACGAGAAGAATGCAACCCCAAGCGCAGAGACCGGCAAAAAGACGGGCGGCAAAGGTATTCTCCCCAAAGGTCTTGAAGAACAAAGCTGTGGCCCAGTAGGCTAAGGGCGGTTTCTCAAGATAGGCCACTCCCTTGAGGTGGGGAGTGATGTAATCCCCCGTCTGATTCATGTACTGGGGAACCAGGGCATAACGCGCCTCGTCCGGCTCCATCAGGGGCATGACGGGCAGAACCGCCACATACAGGATCAGGGGGATCAGAAACAACACAAAAAAAGGGCTCAGCAGTAACTCCATCCATTTTCCAAGCTGGACTGCCACTGGGGATGGAGTGTCTGGATTTGAAGAGTGGGAGAGGCCAGCACTGCTATTCGACATTGATATTGCCTAAATTGCTTAGTTTTTTAACTTCTGAATTATTTATTGTTCATTCACCTGTTTTTGCGCCTCCTGAAGACACACATGTACCTTTGCGAAAACCGTCTCAACGGAGATGGACTGCATACAGAGGTTATTCCGGCAGGGGGAGAAGCGATGATTAAAGACGTTTACGCAGGGACTACAGGCCAGTTGGGGATGGATTATCTGGAAATGTCCACCAATGGCACCGAAAAGGGCCGGCGTTTCGGGACCGTACATGACGATGCTGTTAATGGGGGTCAGCGAGGCGAAATGGCCGGGGCCGCTGTCGTTGGTAACAATAATATCAGCCAGGGAATAGAGAACGAGGAGTTCCCTGAGCGTCGTCTTGCCGGCAAAAGAGGCGACCCTTGCCGAACCGATCTGACGGCTGACTTCCTCGGCAGAAACCCGCTCCGACGGCGCCCCCGTAATTGCCAGCCAGACATCCGGATGCTGCGCCAGGATCATCTTTCCCAGGGCGACAAAGCGCTCGGTCGGCCACTTGCGCAGGGGGAGCATATCGCTGGCGTTGGGATTCAAAAGCACAATGGGGCCGTTTTCCCGTCCCTTGAATTCATCTTTCAGGAGTTCCCGGACCCGTTTTATCTCTCGCTCCTGAGGGGAAAATACGGGTAATGTTTCTTTAAAGGCGCCGATATCAAGCTTCAGCAAGGGAAGATCTTCGGGATTGACCTTCAGGGCCTCCACGAGGAGATGATAGAATTTGGCGGTGTGGAGATAAGGGTTGTACTGGACGCGGTGGGTCAGCAGATCACCCCGGTAAGGGGCCTCGCTCGTAAAGCGGTGGAGACCGACCCGGCGGCGCGCTCCCGTAAGAAAGGCAAGGATCGCCGAGGCACGGGCAAAAAACTCCATATCCACTGTGGCGTCGATCCGCAGGCGCCATACCTGCTCCAGCATGTGCCAGACATCCCAGAGAAAGACCCCAAAGGTCTGATGGCGTATGGGAAAGACATTCTCCGGGGGAACCAGCTCCAGAATATCGAGAATCGGGCGATTTTCTTCAAAGACACAGAAATAGACGTTCTCCCGTCCCACCATCTGCACAGCCCGCTCCAGTGCGCTGTATGCGAGGACCGTCGCCCCCTGCTCGATGAGCTTGAGGAAAAGAATCTTTTTAACCGGTTCCGGATCTCCGGAGTCACTTAGCACAGCATCCTGTATCCGCCGCACCCCCGTCAGGACAAAACAGGCCAGCCTGCCCATCCAGATATCAATGATCCTGATCGTCTCCGGTTTCAATATCCTTCACCCGACTGGGAAATGGATCTGGTCATATTATATGATTCCTTTCTCCTCATAAATTTCCGGCAAAAGTTATACTGCACTAACCAGAAATAACCGCCGGTGTCAAACAGGGAATAAATCCTGACAAGGCTTCACATTTCAGCCTATGGTTTCGAGGCGCAACATGCCGCGTTGAGGGGGAGGATCTGTATTTCTTAAAATGTATCAAGTACATTGAAGGGAGCACGCGCGATATGATGGAAGCGGTCACATTCCCATGTAGGCTTTACGGACTTCCTCGGAATCCAAGAGCTCCCGTGCGGTCCCGAACTGGACGATTTTCCCGGTCTGGATCACATAGCCCCGGTGGGCTATTTCCAGGGCTTCCTGGACCATCTGTTCGACGAGAAGAACGGTAGTACCCCCATGGTTGATGGCGGTGACGGTTTCCATCATCTTGTCCACCATACTGGGCATCAAACCGAGTGACATTTCATCCAGCATGAGAAGCTTTGGTCGCGACATGAGGCCGCGTGCTATGGCCAGCATCTGCTGTTCTCCACCGCTCAGGGTCTCGGCGGTCTGTTTGGACCGCGCCCTGAGGACGGGGAAGATCTCCAGGAGTTCCTCCAGCCGGCGCTGGATCTCGGCTGGCGATTTTTCTGTGTAGGCGCCCAGGGCGAGGTTTTTCTCTACCGACAGCTTGGCAAAAATTCGTCGGCCTTCGGGAACGTAACTGATGCCGAGTTTCAGGGTCTGATGTGCGGCATGTTGGGAGATATCGGTCCCTTCAAACAGGATCTTACCCTTCAATGGATGGGCGAGGCCGCTGATGGTGCGCATGATGGTCGTTTTCCCGGCGCCGTTCGCACCGACAATGGCCACCAGTTCCCCCGGCATGACCTCCAGGGAAATACCTAAGACAACCGGTATCCCATCATAACCGGTATAAAGATTAGAGACTTTAAGGATCGGATCAGCCACAGACTCCGCCCTCCTTCCGAGCCTTGAAACGCTGAGCGTATTTGGCGCCGAGGTACGCCTCAATCACGGACTCGTCATTGATGATGTTGCCGGGGGCGTCCTCCGCAATCTTTATGCCGCCGTCAAGCACCACTATCTTGTCGGCGATGGGCATAATCCCTTCCATGACGTGCTCCACAATCATCAGCGTAATCCCGCTTTCCCGGAGTCGCAGGATGACCTCTACGGATACTTTGACCTCTGTAGAGGTCATCCCCGCCATAACCTCATCAAGCATAAGCAGCTTAGGACGCGTTGCCAGGGCGCGGGCTAATTCCAGCCGCTTCTTTCCCCCGATAGACAGCTCACCGGCGGGTTTTTCTTGAAGCGACTCCAGGCTACAGATGTTAATACACTCCTCAGCCATCTCAAAGGCCTCCCGTTTTCCGGAAGTTTTGAGGAAGGCGCCGACAAGCACGTTGTCGAAAACAGTCATCTCCTTGAGGGGGCGCACTACCTGGAAGGTGCGTACCGCCCCCATGCGGGAAATCTGATAGGGCGCAAGGCCCGTGATGTCTGCGTCGTTGAAGATGATGCTGCCGCTTGTTGGTTTGAGAAAACCGGTGATGCAGTTGAAAAGAGTCGTTTTCCCCGCTCCGTTGGGGCCGATCAGTCCCACAATCGATCCGGGCTCCACGGTGAAGCTCACCCGGTCGTTGGCGACCAACTCCCCGAATTTCATCGTCACATCGCGCACATCAAGGAGTGCCATCGGCTGAATCTCCTTTCGCAGCGCTTTTTTGCTTTAAAAACCGTTTACGTATATCACGAATGATACCGATCATCCCTGCGGGCTGTTTGACCACCATGAGAATGATAAGGAGACCGAAAATAATTAAATCCACTCCGCCGCCCAAACCGCCCCAAAATGCCCGGCTATACTCTTGCAGCGGGATCAAGACAGCGGCGCCCAGGAGAGGACCGACGAGAGTCCCCGATCCGCCCAGGACGGTGATCAACACGAACTTCATAGACATGTCCAGTGACATAACCATTGGTGTGTCTACGCGGAGATTGTACTGTACGAAAAAGGCGCCGCATAGGGCAGTTAAAGCAGCCGAAAGGGCCATGGCGGCCAATTTTACGGCCGTGGTGTTGACGCCAAGGGATTCAGCGGTTTCCTGACCTTCCCTCACGGCGCGCATGTAATATCCGAAGCGATGACCTTCGAGCCACCGAACAACGCCGAATATGAGCAGGAACAGAATGAGGGCACAGTAGTAATAGCCCGTTTTTGTATCGTACCACATCAGATTCTTCA
>JALNVY010000087.1 GCA_023231165.1 Syntrophales bacterium
ACCGGGGAGATGATCGACGTATTTTCTCTCGACCGGGCAGGTAAAAGCGGCGCCATCTTTGATGAAGACAAACTGCTCTGGCTAAACAGCTTGTACATCAGGAAGGAATCTCCGGCGACGCTTGCCGGACATCTGCGACCGTTTATCAGCGCAGCCGGCTATGATCATCTTGCTGAGGTCCGTCTCCATAAGATTATCGAGGCAGTCCGGGACAATCTGACCAATCTGACGGAAATCGGCTATTATCTGCGCATTTTTGACGACAATGCCTATGAACTTTCCGCCGGGGCGCTGCAGCTCCTTGCCAACGCTGACGCAAGGGAGGTTATGGTCGGCCTCCTCGGGCTCCTCGATGATCTTGATGCGGTTCCCGTGGAAGACGACCGGCTTTATGGAACCCTGCTGCCGCTGCTGTCGGAGAAAACGGGACTGCGGGGGAAAAAACTCTTCATGCCCCTCCGCGCCGCTATCACCGGCCAGACCAAAGGGCCTGAGTTGGACCGCTGCTTTGCCGTTTTAGGCAAGACATCCCTGCAACACCGCCTGCACAAGGCCATCGCCGCTATATCCTGAAATAACATGGCTTGAATGCTAACTGGGTTACGGGAGATCCCAGGCAGTCCGGAGCTTTCGGTAGGTCATTGATGAGGCATTGCTAAAGAATACCATGCCTTTTCTTACTTTGGCCTCAAAAATAAAATCGTTATATGTGATAGAAAACAGCTTCAGATAATTCCCAAGAAACCCTCATGCACCTTAAAGTCAATCGTTCCTAGCGGTACGCAGAAATCGGAGAAGGTTATCTGAGATTTCAGTATAGGAAGAGCTCTAACCTGATTGGCCCTAATTGTCTTATTTCATTCCGCATATTATTCATGCCAAAATGTCCGCATAAGCCTAGCCGTCGAGCATCACGGCGTCGGCCTTAATGCGGCAGTTAGTCCAATTTTTATCTGTTCTTTAGATAACCCTTTAAATCTCTGTAATAGTTTTCCTGAGGCCCCAACATTATAAGTTCAAGGTTTTGTTGATAATGCGATAGGCAAGAAGATAAATTTGGTTTTGAAGATTGAACTTGTGCATAAAAATACCCCTCAAATCGTCTTTCTTCTCAGATCCGATGGAGGGGTTTTAAATGATCTGTTTGATTTCATAGTCTAATTCATATTTTTCTTTTTCCTCGAATTTCTTGACTTTTTTCTCAAATGCTCTTGATTGATAAATTTTCATCGACTTTCAACCGAATTGATATTCTGTTTTTTCATTCTGATCTAACTCTTCAATCCCTACCAAAATTTCTTTGATGAGGCTGTAAGTTAAATCTGAATTTTCTTCAGAACATTTACCAATTCTGGCCCAATGCTCAATTCGACCAGTCAAAGATCGGTGATCAATTTTGCTATATTTTTTTGCCTCACCTGCCAATTATTCTGATATTCTTACCGCCATTGCCATTTTGCTTACCTCCATGATTAAGTTTGCATCATGAATTCATATTACTACATAAAATAGCAAAATGTAACTTTTAGATCATTATGATTGCAGGGCTGACGTTCCGGTTCAGCGGAGGCGGTATGCCGTCCGCTGAACCGGTTGTGTAGCCGGTCGTCTTTTTGCCGCCCTGCCAGATGCCCACGAAGACGTTTATGCTACGATCAGGCAAGGTCGAAACGGTCAAGGTTCATGACCTTGTTCCACGCCGCTACAAAGTCGTGAAGGAACTTCTCCTGGGAGTCTTCACATCCGTAGACTTCCGCCAAGGCCCGGAGTTGGGAGTTCGAACCGAAGATGAGGTCGACACGGGTGCCGGTCCACTTGAGTTCGCCCGTTGCGCGATCACGACCCTCGAACAGGTCGTCGCCTTCCGAGGCCGCCTTCCAGGTGGTGCCCATGTCGAGCAGATTCACGAAGAAGTCATTGGTGAGCATCCCCGGCCGCTGGGTGAAGACGCCGTGTTGGGACTGGCCGAAGTTGGCATTCAAGACGCGCATGCCGCCAACGAGAACCGTCGTCTCAGGCGCGGTCAGGGTCAGCAGTTGCGCCCGATCCACCAGCAGCTCCTCTGCCGACACGGTGTATTTGGTTTTGAGGTAGTTACGGAATCCGTCTGCCGCCGGTTCGAGGACGGCGAACGCCTCCACGTCGGTTTGCTCCTGCAACGCATTGGTGCGTCCCGGCGTGAAGGGAACTCTCACGCATTGGCCAGCCTCCTTCGCCGCCTGTTCTACGCCAGCGCATCCGCCCAGGACAATCAGGTCGGCAAGGGAGACCTTTTTGCCGCCCGCCTGCGCGCTGTTGAACGCCTTTTGGATTTCCTCAAGGGCTTGCAGCACCGTCTTCAATTGAGCGGGCTGGTTGACTTCCCAATCCTTCTGCGGCGCCAGACGGATGCGCGCGCCGTTCGCCCCGCCGCGCTTGTCTGAGCCGCGGAAGGTGGACGCCGAGGCCCAAGCCGTCGAGACCAGTTGGGAGACGGACAGTCCCGCTGCGAGGATCTTGCCCTTGAGGGCGGCGATGTCCTGCTCGTCGATCAATACGTGAGTAACCGGGGGGACGGGGTCCTGCCAAAGGAGTTCTTCCGCGGGGACCTCCGGGCCGAGGTAGCGCGAACGGGGCCCCATATCGCGGTGGGTCAGCTTGAACCAGGCCCTGGCAAAGGCATCAGCGAATTTCTCGGGGTTCTGCTGGTAGTGCCGCGCGATCGGTTCGTAGATCGGGTCGAAGCGGAGGGAGAGGTCCGCCGTGGTCATCATTGGCCGGCGCTTCTTCGACGGGTCGTGCGCGCCAACCACCATGTCCTCTTCGGCCACGTCCTTGGCCAGCCACTGGTTTGCGCCGGCCGGGCTCTTGACCAACTCCCACTCGTATTTGAACAGCGTGTTCAGATAGCCCATGTCCCATTGGGTCGGGTTCGGTTTCCATGCGCCCTCTATGCCGCTGCCGATCGTGTCGTCGCCTTTGCCGCTGCCGAAGCGGCTCTTCCAGCCGAGTCCCTGCTCCTCGATGCCGGCGGCTTCGGGCTCCGGACCGACAAGCGACGGATCGCCCGCGCCATGGCACTTGCCGAAGGTGTGCCCGCCGGCGACGAGCGCGACAGTCTCTTCGTCGTTCATCGCCATACGTGCGAAGGTTTCTCGAACGTCACGGCCCGAGGCGACCGGATCCGGGTTGCCGTTCGGGCCTTCCGGGTTCACGTAGATCAGGCCCATCTGCACGGCGGCGAGAGGATTCTCGAGTTTCCGGTCACCAGTGTAGCGCTTGTCTCCAAGCCACGTGTCCTCTGCCCCCCAGTAAATGTCTTCTTCGGGCTCCCAGACGTCTTCGCGCCCGCCGCCGAAGCCGAACGTCTTAAAGCCCATCGACTCCAGAGCGCAGTTGCCGGCTAGGATCATCAGGTCGGCCCAGGAGATTTTCTTGCCGTATTTCTGCTTGATCGGCCAAAGCAAGCGGCGCGCTTTGTCGAGGTTGACATTGTCCGGCCAGCTGTTGAGCGGTGCAAAACGCTGCGTACCCGAGGAGGCGCCGCCGCGTCCGTCGCCGGTGCGGTAGGTGCCTGCGCTGTGCCACGCCATCCGGATGAAGAGCCCCCCGTAGTGACCGTAATCAGCCGGCCACCAGTCCTGCGAATCGGTCATCAGCGCATAGAGGTCTTTCTTCAGAGCCTCCAGGTCAATTTTTTTGAATTCCTCAGCGTAGTTGAACTCCTCGCCCATCGGGTCGATCATGGGAGAATTCTGATGAAGAATCTTGAGGTTCAACTGGTTTGGCCACCAGTGCTGGTTCGACGTGCCGCTACTGGCAGTGGGTTTGTCAACTCCGCCCGTCACCGGACACTTGCTATCTTTATTCATCTCTGCTCTCCTTTCCTTCAGGTTTGGATTTGTACAGCTAACGCGAAAAGATTATCGGCCCGCGGAATGCGGTCCGGTGGATTGACGGTTAGCTGTACTTTTTAATATTTTATATTCTGGCTATCCGCAGTTCGCGCCAGTTCTTTATCAAGTGTCCAGAAAGATACGCCCGTCAATATAGCAGATGTGATAAGATGGATATCCACATAGCCCAATCCTTGGCCCATTAAACGATTATTCTCTATAAATGCCAATACTTCTTCATGTTCGGCTTCACTAGTCATCGGCAGCATTCGAAGAAACGAGAGGATGACTGCTCTGTCCTTAAGATTCCCGCAAGCAAGTTCCCCTACAATCAATGGGTGGCAAAGCACCCTTCCATCATTGAGCAGATTTGCAAGCTCAGCATTCCCATCCCTTAAATGTGAAACCCACACCGATGTATCCACAAGAACCATCTCTTGTCATGCCCCTCTTCTTCTTGGTATCGCCTTTAACTGTTTTTGAGTCCCGCCCAGCCTTGCAAGCCTCTTACTACTTTCTCTGGCAATAAGAGCCTCAAGCCCAAGTTTAACGAGGGCAGTTTTTTCCTTAATTCCAGTCATTTTTGATGCCTTGTCCATAAGGTTATCTTCAATATTCAAAGTTGTTCTCATATTTTCACCTCAGACAGTTATAGTGCATAGATATGCATCTTCTATGCATATCTGTCAAGTCATTCTCAGATAACGGGAGTGGCGCCTGTCATGTCTTAATTCAACTATTCATATTCTCACAATCTAATTGATGCCCAAGGTTGCCGTCCAATCGTCTTGTTCGGCCGTCTGCCACATGTGAATGAATGAACCTGAACGTCAGTTCGAACCATCTACTGCCCGCTGGACCTGCGTGGAAATCCCGTAAAAGGAAAGGACCGAGAGGCATGAAATATAAGACGGGACATGGAGAAAATTGCTGATCCGAAAAAGTCTTCCCCACCATAACGCTCCCAGTTACGGGCCAGGACATAGAAATTCTTCTTCAAACGGATAAAATAAGCTTTTTCTACATACCTATTACATAAAACATGAGCGGAGGGCAGGGAGATGCTCCTTCCGGCGGCGACATCCGCAACGGTAAAAAAAGGATAATCTTTGAGATTTTTCCATTCTCTGTCGGTAGTCAAATACACATCCTGAATTTTTTTGTTAAGTATATGTATTTAGATTCGTCCTGTCGATAGAGAAAAATTGGGGCGAGTTTCTCAGGACTATGGGAGATCCCAGGCTGTCTGGAGCTTCCGGCAGGTCCCTTCCGGGAACTGGATAAGGACGGGATTTGCCGAAGGGTCGAGCCAGCGGAGGAGTTTCTCCATATTATCCTGCGACATGGCCGTGCATCCCGCCGTCCCTGCATCAGGTCCTTTCCAGATGTGAATAAAAATACATGAACCCCTTCCGGGGATGACTGGGTTGGCGTTATGATCGACAACAATGCCCAGTTGGTACTGATCGTCCACACGGCGCATCTCTTCGGCGCTCTTCCAGTCGGGTTTAATCAGGGCTGAATCGACAATACGGTTATAGTAATGGGACTGGGCGTCATCGACACATCGCAGGGACGGCGTCGCTTGCATGTAAGGCATCTTAATCCCGCTGGCTTCTTTAGCCGGAACATAACCAAAGGCGCTACTTAATCTGAAAATTCCCGCCGGGGCCCGTCCGTCCCCCTCCCGTTTTTCCGGACCGTTGTCTCGAGGGGCCTCCGTATCCGCACCCGGATGAAGGCCAACACCCCAGCCCAGGCCGTTACGTCCGACCACAACGGGGATCGCTTCTCCCACCGCCTTCCACGTCTCATTTGTGGAAGATCTTTCGTAGCATTGAAGGCTCCCCTGATGAGCTTTCCAATTAGCGGTTTTTACCACCAATGCCTGCCGGGAAACCGATGATGATGTCCAAGCGTTAGCGGGAACGGAAAAGGAAATAAGGAAAATTAAGGAAATCAAAATACCCCCATAAAGTTTACAGTAAATGTATGTTCGGACCATTCTGATTTCGAATGGCCATACACATAATGACTCCGACTCGTTATGAACGATTGATTTTTCCATGTCAAGATGTGATCGGTCGCCTGATGAATCCTGCTCAGGGTTGAGGGTCGATTCCGTTGGCCCATTTGTTATAACGAATAAGTAACAGCAAGCCGGGAATGGCCAGGGCGGTGCAGATGATAAAAAACCAGACCCAGCCGGCGGCAACGACGAGATACCCGGTAGGAGCCCCGGTTATGTAACGGCTGACCGCCATGAGGCTGCTCAAGAGGGCGTACTGGGTTGCCGTGAAGCGGGCATTGCATAGACCCATGAGGAGGGCCATATAGGCCGCCGTCCCCATGCCGCCGCAGATGTTTTCTATACCGATGACGACACTTAGAGCCCAGAGTTCGCGACCCGTAAACTCCAGGAGGACAAAGGAGATCGTGGAGACACCCTGGAGGATCCCGAAGACCAGGAGGGACCGCCGCAGATCCCATCTCGTCATGAGGGCACCCCCGACAATGCCTCCCAGGATCGTGGCGGCCATGCCGAAACCCTTGAAGATGGTGCCGAGTTCCGTCCGGGAAAAGCCTATGTGCTGCAAGATATATGGTGTCGTCATCTGAGCGGCGGCGACATCCCCGATTTTATAGAGAATAACGAAAAGGAGAATCTCCCAGGCCCCCGGCCGCCGGAAGAATTCCACAAAGGGATAAATGATGGCCTCGTGGAGGCTTTTTGGCGGCGTTGCCGTCTCCTGCCGGGGACGTCCCTGAGCGGGGTCCGGGCATAAAAATGTGGCGACGCAGCCGATAGTCATGGCCAGTCCCATAATTATATAAACACTGCGCCAGGAGATGTGATCCGACAGGATCAGGGCCAGGGCGCCGCTGACCAGGATGGCCAGCCGGTAACCCATGATCCATATTCCCGCTCCCGCCCCGCGCTCTTCGGGAGTAAGATATTCCGTTCGGTAAGCGTCCAGAACGATGTCCTGGCTGGCGCTGAAAAAAGCCAGGGCCACCGCCCAGAGGGCGACGAGGAGGGGTTGCGAGGAGGGATTGAAAAAGCCCATCGTGGCGATGATCGCAATCAGGGCCAACTGGGTAATGAGCATCCATCCCCGCCTTCTGCCCAGGAAGGGGGGGACGTAGCGGTCCATAAGTGGCGACCAGAGAAACTTGAAGGCATAGGGCAGGCCGACCAGAGAAAAAATGCCGATCGTCTTGATATCGACGCCTTCCGTCACCAGCCAGGCTGAGAGGGTCGAACTTGTCAGAGCCAGGGGCATCCCGGAGGCAAATCCCAGGACAAGCATGAGGAGCATCTTTTTGCTGAGGTAGATTTTAAAAATGGCAAGCGCCCCCATGTTACGTCAAATTTTTAACCGGCAGAAACCCATGTATTTGCTGCTGCCTTCACGAGGGCCAAAAACGGCTGGCGATGAGGCGCCTCATCCTGCATCCGTTCGGGGTGCCACTGGACGCCCAGGACAAACCGGCCGCTTGCGGCCCAAGGCGAATCGGGGGCGGGTTCGATCGCCTCAATGATCCCGTCGGCGCTCCAGGCCGACGCGATGAGGTACTTCCCAAGCCGGTCCGGATGGATGGCCTGGTGATGGAAGGAATTCGTCGCCAGCATGGCGCCCGGCGGCGTGTCTGTGGCGCGAGCGGCCAGGCTGTTAGCAGTGAATCGGACGGGATGCCGGAAAAAGGGGGCTTCTTTCCCTTGCTTCTCCCGGTCTTTCCGGCTGTGGGGCAGGGGCAAACCGCCCCCCCGAGGGCGCCATTCCGTGCCAATGTCCTGAACCAGGGCGCCTCCCCGGGCGATGGTCAGAAGTTGACAACCCCCGCAGATGCCCAGGACGGGAAGGTTAGTTTCCTCCAGGATAAATCTGGCCAGGGCTACATCGAAACGATCTCGCCGGGGGTGGACCAGTTCTTCTTCCGGTTGCGGATGTCCGCCGTAATGCTCCGGCCGGTAGTCGGCCCCGCCGATAAAAAGGAACCCTTTCAGAAAAGGGAGTATCTTCCGGATTTTTCCGTGGTCCTCATAAGGAGGGATGCAGAGGGGGATGCCGCCGGCGCCCGCTATGGCATCGATATAGGCCAGGGGCGTCAGCGCCTCGCCGGGATCATCCCCTGACGGCGGCCGGATAGACATGTTTACTCCGATAAAAGGGAGGTTATCCAGTGTTTTCAACATATTTTGGCCCCGGCTTCCGCCGGTGTGACAGCATTGATGACTTTTAAAAATAGGGGCGTTGCCCCTCTATTTATATGTTTGACCATAAAGGGCATCAAACCCGTCTTTACCCGTGGCCAAGAGCAAGGTCAGCGGCATGACCGACCGGGCCGCTGCCAGCATCTTTTCGGTTAATTCACGGATGTCCCACTGGGCGTGACGATCCGCCCGGAGCCGGGCCATGTGGTAGAGTTCCCTGGCATTTACCTTCATGGCGACGCGGCGCCGGTGGGCATTGGTCAGGATGTAAGGGGCAGCCGCAAAGTTCGCCTTTCCCACTTGCGTATAGATTTCATTCGTCCTGGTCATAATATCCATAAACGACTCCTCCATGCCGATTTCCCTGATTGCCGGCGGCACGGTGACCCCGAGGGCGGGGTTATAGTCCTGGACGGTGAGGGTGGCCATACGGTGCCGTTTCAACTGGGCGAAACAACTGGCGCTTATCGTCAGTTCAAAGAGGAGGCCTACATGTTCGAATTCCCGCAGGACGGGATCATGGGAACGAATATGGCGGAGGGCGGTCCGCATCATTTCCAGCCGCTGCTCCTCATCCATCTGTCCGGCCAGGATAAAACACTCTGTCAGGGCACGATCTGAGGAAGAGTGGATCAGTCCCGCCAGCACCCGCAGGTCGGCGTCGGGAGTGGCATGCACCAGGGAAACGGTGGGGATCTCATCCGATGGCGATATCGCCCCGGCAAAAACCGGTACAAATTCCATATTTTTTAGGGATTGCCTGGATTCCGGGTCAAGCTTCGAAGGTTTCAGCGCGGAAACCATCTCCCGAAGTTCCTGGCGCGTCAGCCGGTCATAGTCGGTCGCTTCCGTATAACGAACCAGGGAAGGGGCCACGGATTTAGTGCTCTTGAAGAGAGCGGCGCTGAAATCCCTGGCTTCGGCAAGGGGATGAGCGGCCAGACGCCGGAGCATCAGTTCCAGGTTCCGGGCATTGAGGGTCATCCCCAATTGTGTTTCCGTTGCCAGGGCAATTGCGTACCGGGCGTCTTCTTTGGCCCAGCCTTCCAGCAGAGAACGATTGGCCGGATCAGCGGCCAAGTCCGGGTGCTTCGCAAAGACGTAGGGTCGCAGCCGCTCATAGCAGGCATGGTAGTATTCATTCTGGCGCCGGATTATTTCCGTGAACGGAACTTCGAGACCAGCCTTTTTGATTTCAGCGGGGACAACGAAGTCATCCTTGAAAAGGACGTACCGCTGTGATTTCTCCGTATAGGAGCAGAGGCGGAATTTTTCGATATCCTCGAC
>JALNVY010000088.1 GCA_023231165.1 Syntrophales bacterium
ATCTTTTTAGATATTTCCTTGTCTCCCTCCATGAATTTCGTCGCCAGCCAGGTATGCCGCGTTTGGACGGTAAGGTTATTACGGAGGAGGTCTTTAATCTCCAGGAAGACTTCCTGATGATCGGCGGCAATATCGGGCAGCCGGGGCTGATAGGACAGATCACCCCGGTCCAGGGAGATAATGCGGTTGATCAGCTCCCGGAGACCCTGATTCTTGGAAGCGACCATCCCGATGACCGGGACGCCGAGGGACCGTTCGAGGGCATGGATGTCAATGCGAACACCCTGGGTCTCCGCTACGTCGATCATATTGACGGCCACAATCACCGGCGGCCCGAGGAGCAGAAGTTCGGTAAGCAGGTAGAGGCTCCGATCGAGGGCGGCTGCGTTGGCAATCAGCACGATCACATCGGGACTTTCGTTCAGGATGAAGTCGCGGGCGACCCGCTCCTCCTCCGAGAAGGCCGTGAGGCTGTAAGTGCCGGGAAGATCGACGATGCAGAGGTCTCCTTCTTGGCAGACATGGGCTCCTTCCTTTTTTTCCACGGTTTTGCCCGGCCAGTTGCCGACATGCTGAGAGAGCCCCGTCAGGATATTGAACACCGTCGATTTGCCCACATTAGGCTGACCCGCTAGGGCCACGAGGATTCTTTTCTTCGCTTCCGGGGCTCTTTCCGCTTCCGTGGCGGAAATAGTGCGATAAATAACGATCTTTTCCCCTTCCCCATGCCCCAGGGCAATTCTTGTTTCCCCGACCTGGACCATAACCAGGCCGCTGCTGTTACGGATCATCCTGATCTTGGCATTCAAAGAAATACCCATACCAGCCAGGCGGCCAGCCAGATCCCGGCCCCCGGCAATGGAGAGGATGATGCCTTCCTCCCCATCCGCCAGGGCGGTCAGGGGGAGGGCGTTATCATTGTTCATTATCTTATCCTTAGCTGTTATCAGATTGCTCGAATCTTTTTATAATAATGGCGAGGGGAGATGTCAATGGTTATGACATCTTGAGAGGCATGAAAAGCCGATTATTAAAAAAACAGGCCCGCCCCCGCGATCCTCAACCAGCGCCGCTGGTTTCTATAATCGGGACAGATTTTCCCGACCAGGGCCCAGAAGTGCGGGGAATGGTTCTTTTCTCGTATATGGGCCAGTTCATGGATCACGACATAATCGATGACGGGCGGTGGCGCCATCATGAGCCGCCATGAGAAGGCAAGACGGTTATCAGCGGAACATGAACCCCAGCGCGACCGGGCGGTGCTGATGCGAACCGAACGGCACTTACCGCCCATAATCCCTTCATAAGTGCTAACTCGGTCCGGCAGAAATGATGATGCCTCCTGTTTATACCAGCTCCGGAGCGATTCCTTTCCCGAAGCGGCGGTGTTTGGGGAAAGGATGAAACAACTACCGTCGAAGCTCAGATTGCCGCCATTAAGATCGACCCCATTTATAATTACCGGATAGGAGACGCCGAGGAACGAAGCCTTGTCGCCGGCGGCAAGAGCCTCGCTCCTCGGGATTTCCCGAGGAACCTGCAGCGCCAGCATCGAGAGCTTTTGGCGGATCCAGGGTAGCTTGCGTTGAAAGAATCCTTCGATATCAGCCTGCGGGACGGGATAAGGGGCTTGGATTACGACCATCCCTCCCGGTTTCACCGTAAGGGACAGGGTTTTCTTCCTCTTTTTGCTGCGTACCAGTTGGTAAGTCAGGTCCATTATATCTTTTTTTCTAAGCTCTCTCTTTAAGATTAATGATGCGTCGGCAGCCTTTCTTATGGTAAGAAGCTAAAAAAAGCCAATACTATTTTTATCGAAGTAGAAAGGATCCTTATGGAAACTGAGCATCGCCCCTGGGGTTACTATGAGGTTCTGGCCGACGCTCCGGATCACAAGGTCAAAAGGATTATCGTGTTTCCCGGTAAACGTCTGAGCCTCCAGCGCCACCGCCGCCGCTCTGAGCATTGGTATATCTTGCAGGGACAGGCTTTGGCGACCATTGATGATCGGAAGATCACCCTGTGCCCGGGGCAGGCCGTGGATATCCCCGTCAGGGCCAGCCACCGCATCGCCAACCGGGGTGCGGTGAACGTTGCCTTTATCGAGGTACAGACAGGTGATTATTTCGGAGAAGACGACATTGAGCGGATTGAGGACGATTTCGGAAGATCCTGAAGCTTTTTCAAAGGACGACTTTCATTCCCTCGTGGACTGCAAAGCACTTTAAAGATGCTTGCTGATCCCGGATGAGTTTACGGCTGCGCTCCACGATGTCATCCACTCCTGCATCGCCTCGTTCCTGATTATGATGAAAGAGGCCCAGTGTCTTCACCCGGGCCTCGATAGCCAGGCGGACCGCATCGTTATAGGTGGAATGCCCCCAAGTCTTCTTGTAATCATCTTCCCTGAATTCGGAGTCATGGATGAGGAAATCGGCGTTCGCTGAAAACTGAACATAATCATCGAAACCCAGACCGCCGGGATGGACATAGCCCAATTCATTATCCGTCAGGAAAACGAACGCTTTCCCGTCTTCTTCAAACCGGTATCCCATCCCCTGATTGGGATGGCTCAAGGGAAAGGAGGTCACGGTCATGGTATTGATGGTAAAACGGTTCCCGCAGGTCTCATGGTAAGATATGTCACAGCGGATGTCATTATAATCAATAGGGAAATGAGGTGCCGTCATGACTTGGGCGATCAGATCCTTGATGGAGATCTGGGCAAAGGGACATCCATACATGCTGATATGAGTATCTTTAAAATAAATGGGCTTGAAAAAAGGGAAACCCAGGAGGTGATCCCAGTGGGCGTGGGTAAAAAACATATTGTAATCGCGTCGTCCCTCCGTCAGCAGGGCATTGCCCAGGCGCCTGATTCCCGAACCGGCATCGACAATGATAATATCATCTTCTTTGGTCCGGATTTCGATACAGGTCGTGTCGCCCCCATATTTGAGGTATTCAGGACCTGATACGGGAATGGAACCTCTTGCACCCCAGCAACGAATGATCATGGCTGATCCTTTTTATGAAAGATTTTTTTTACTATCGGCTTGAGCAGGTCTTGTCAAGCTGAAATTCATGTGTATATTAGGTGACATTGGCGGACTATTCAAAGTCTGCCTGGTATTTAAAATCATCCAACGAAAAGGAGCGACGAGATGGCAACGATCAAGATTGAGGGAATGTCTTGCGGACATTGTGTGATGGCCGTTAAAAAGGCTTTGATGAAAGTGGAGGGACTGAAAGATGTACAGGTCAACCTGGAGAAGGGGGAGGCAACCTTTGAAGAAGAGAAACCGGTGGCGGCAAACCTGATCCGGGAGGCCGTCGAAAAAGCGGGGTATGAAGTTGCCTGAGGAAAGGTTGCAGGAAACCACCGTCTCCGTGGGGGGCATGACCTGTGCTGCTTGTGTGCGGAGAGTGGAGCGGGCGCTTCAATCCCTGGACGGTGTGGCGGAAGCCTCGGTCAATCTGGCAACGGCCCGGGCGACCATCAGGCATCGCCCCCACTGGGCGGGCCTGGAAGGGGTTGATGCCCTCATCACGGAAACGGGATACGACTATCTTGGCATTCCCGAAGAATTTCGGGAAGATCCGATTGCCGCGTCCCGGGAAAAAGAGATAGGGGATCTGAAGATCCGCTTTGCTGTCGGCATGGTGCTTAGCGTGGTGATCTTTTTCGGCTCCATGCAGCACTGGTTCCCTTTCCTCATGGCTATCCCCAGGCAACCGTTGCTGATCTCCCTGTTCCTGCTGACAACCCCCGTCGTCTTCTGGGTGGGCAGCCGCTTCTTCATCGGGGCGCTCAAGGCAGCCCGGCAGGGGACAACGGACATGAATACCCTGGTGGCCGTCGGGGCCTTCGCGGCCTACGCCTATTCCTCCCTGGCCACTTTCGTTCCCCAGATGTTCACCCGCTCGGGCATTGCGCCTCACGTCTATTATGACGGCGCCGCCCTGATCGTTACCCTGATCATTCTGGGCCGGCTCCTCGAGGCGAAGGCAAAGGGCAAGACCTCGGCGGCCATCCAGCGCCTCATGGGGCTCCGGCCCAAGACCGCCCGGGTCATCCGTAACGGCGCCGAGGAAGATATTCCCATGGAAGGAATAATCCGGGGCGATCTCCTCCTCGTCCGCCCCGGAGAAAGAATTCCGACGGACGGTGTGATCGTTGACGGATCGTCGAGCATCGATGAATCCATGCTCACCGGGGAGAGCATGCCCGTCTCCAAAGAGCAGGGCTCCTCCGTTTACGCGGCAACGATCAACAAAACCGGATCTTTTACCTTCACCGCCACCAAGGTCGGGGCGGAAACGGCCCTGGCCCAGATCATCCGCCTTGTGGAGCAGGCCCAGGGTTCCAAGGCCCCTATTCAGCGACTGGCCGATCAGGTGGCGTCGGTCTTTGTTCCCGTGGTCTTCGCAATCGGGATCGCGACTTTTGTCGTCTGGTATTTTTTCGTTCCCGACGGGAGCTTCAGCCGGGCACTTCTCAATTTTGTCTCTGTCCTCGTCATTGCCTGTCCCTGCGCCCTCGGTCTTGCCACCCCCACCGCCGTTATGGTGGGCACAGGTCTCGGAGCCGAACGGGGGATTCTGATCAAGGGGGGAGAAAGTCTCGAAAAGGCCTACAAGCTCACGATGATCGTCTTTGATAAAACGGGGACCCTGACCCGCGGAGAACCGCAGGTTACGGACATCATTGCCGCCCCTGGGATTGCTGAAAACGACCTCCTGAAGATCGCCGTCTCCATCGAATCCGTCTCCGAACATCTCCTTGGCGCGGCAATCGTCCGGGAGGGCAAGGACAGAAACATCATCCCCGAAGTGATCGAGGACTTCACGGCCAGCGCCGGTCTGGGTGCCAGTGCCCTGGTAGCCGGACGTCCCTGCCTCCTGGGAAACCGCCGCTACCTGGAGGCCGCCGGCATTTCTTTCCTCCATTTGGAGGATGCCGCTCAACGCTTGGCCGGGGAAGGGAAAACTGGCGTCTTTGCGGCCCGGGATGAGCAGCTCCTGGGAATGATCGGCCTGTCCGACGTCCCTCGGGTCTCGGCAAAGGAGGCTGTTGCCATGCTTAAAAGGGCAGGCCTCAAGATCGCAATGATCACCGGCGACAATGTCCAGACGGCTCGGGCCGTGGGTGAAGCGCTGGGCATCGACACCCTGTTGGCCGAGGTCCTCCCCGGTGACAAGGCTAAGGAAATCAAGAGATTGCAGGAGCAGGGAGAGGTCGTGGCCATGGTGGGCGACGGCATAAACGACGCCCCGGCCTTGGCGGCCGCCGACATCGGCATTGCCATTGGCGCCGGAACCGACGTGGCCATGGAGGCAAGCGACATGACCTTGATGAGCGACGATCTCAAGACCGTCCCGGCGGCCATCCGTCTGTCTCACGAAACAATGAAAGTGATCCGTCAGAATCTCTTCTGGGCCTTCATCTATAACATCATCGGCATCCCCATCGCCGCCGGGGTCCTTTATCCTTTCGGAGGCATCCTCCTGAACCCGGAATTTGCCGCTGCGGCCATGGCCCTAAGTTCCGTCTCCGTAGTCAGTAATTCCCTGCGTCTGCGCCGTGTCTGGAAGTCTGAAGAAACGAACTATTGATTTCTTAGGGTTGAATCGCTGTGGGTACAGTCCCCGCAGCTTGCCGCGAGTCCGTCATGATGAATAATACCCCGTTGCTTGCGGCGGATAGTTACATCTGCTCCCTCCCCTTCAAAAGGAGGGTCGAGGCGGGGATGGGTTACGATTATCATCGCCCAATCAAAGGGAATCGATTTTCCAGCTGTCGCCTTCCCGGAGAAGGGAAAAGGTTTCCCTCGCGGTCCGCATCGGGAGGCCCTCCCCCTGATATTTGTCCAGAAAATGACTGATATGCCGGCAAACAAAGGTTAAGGCCTCCAGGGTCTGTTCAGGAATCCCGGCGGGGGGCAGATCCTGGAAGATATCGTGGAACATCAACGGGAAATCGGGGGACGTCATGGCCACCGTTGCCGTTGCCCTGTTTCCCGTGACATCGATACTTCCAACAACAAAAGAAATCTTGCCTCCGATCACCTGGGCTATCAAGCCGTGCCCCAGGGAGTTAGACGACTTATAGTCCTGAAGGCTCTGCTTTGCCTTGTCTGCCGAAGAGAGATAATGATAGGCTGCTTCCGTGCGGCCGCTAATTACGGCGTGCAGATAATTGGCTAACGCCTCCTCCGCCGTTAAGGTCGTGCCCTTGTTAACAAAATATAGGACAAATAGAAGTAATATGAGCAATATCGCGATTAAGACAAGCATAATCTAAGTATCACCTTCCAATCATTTAGTTGTCTCCGAGCGGATTATGCATTCCACTTATATATGAAATACGAACCTCCTGCCAGATTAAATTATCCGCCCGAATCTCAACAAATCATCCTACCCATGATGCCGGGAATGTGATACGCTGCC
Source organism: Syntrophales bacterium (assembly GCA_023231165.1). GTDB lineage: Bacteria > Desulfobacterota > Syntrophia > Syntrophales > UBA8958 > UBA8958. Next base: position 6,451 of record JALNVY010000088.1, read on the forward strand.
AAACAAAAAATATTTATCATGGAGGCTAATTATTATGGATTGGGGAATGGAAAACCGCCTGTCGCAGCTAATTAAAGCGGATGGACACTGCTTCTTTCTGCCTATCGATCACGGCTATTTTCAGGGACCGACGTCGTGTCTGGAGAAACCCGGGGAAACTATTAAACCGCTGCTTCCCTACTGCGACGCCCTCTTTGTAACCCGGGGCGTTCTGCGGGCCACCGTCGATCCTGCCGGGAGCAAGCCCATTATTCTCCGCGTATCGGGAGGGGCCAGCGTCCTGGGTAAGGACCTCGCCAATGAATCCCTCACCACCTCCATCGAAGAGATCCTGCGCCTCAACGCCGCGGCCGTGGGGATATCGATCTTCGTGGGGACCGACTACGAACGGGAATCACTGATGAACCTGTCAGAAATCGTCAATCAGTGCGAGGATTTCGGCATTCCCGTCATGGCCGTTACGGCTGTCGGCAAGGAACTGGAAAAACGGGATGCCCGCTATCTGGCCCTGTCCTCCCGCATCGCCGCCGAGTTGGGGGCGCGGGTTGTGAAAACCTACTGGTGCAAGAATTTTGATAAAGTGACCTGCGGATGTCCCGTCCCCGTCGTCATGGCGGGAGGACCGAAGTGTGAAACGGAAAAGGAAGTGTTTGATTTTGTTTACGACGGGATGCAAAACGGCGCGATCGGTCTCAATCTGGGCCGTAATGTCTGGCAGAATCCATACCCCGTGGCCATGATGAAGGCGCTCCACGCCATTATTCACGAAGACCTCACGGCGAGGGAAGCCTGGGAGCTTTTCAACGACGTCAAGGCGGAAAAGATCAAAAAAGCAAAGATCAAAAAAGGGAAAAAATGATACCGGCGGAGAAATAGGCTATGCGCGTAGCCATGTATTACCGGAATAATGACGTAAGGATCGAGGAGATGCCCGTACCGCGGATCGGCCCCGGGGAGATCCTGGTCAAGGTCATGGCCAGCGGGATCTGCGGCAGCGATATCATGGAATGGTACCGGATCAGGAAGGCACCCCTGGTCTTGGGCCATGAAATCGCCGGGGTTGTCGCCGAGGTAGGTGAAGGGGTAACGAACTGTCGCCTCGGAGACCGGGTCTTTGTCTCCCACCATATTCCCTGCAATACTTGCCATTACTGTCTGCAAGGATGCCACACCGCCTGTGAAACCCTCCACAGCACCAATTACGATCCCGGCGGCTTTGCCGAATATCTCCGGGTCCCCCGGCTCAATTGCAACCGGGGGGTTTTTCTCCTGCCCGAAGAGGTTTCCTTCGACGCCGGCGCCATGATCGAACCCTTGGCCTGCGTCATCCGGGGGCAGCGCCTAGCCCGCCTGCAACCGGGACAAGCGGTACTGGTGCTGGGCAGTGGCATTTCCGGCATCCTTCATCTCATGCTGGTCAGGGCCTCCGGGGCAGGAAGAATCATGGCAACGGATATCAATGCTTACCGACGGAACCAGGCCCTTACTTTTGGCGCCGACGCCGTCAGCGATGCCCGGGAGGATATACCGGCCTGGGTGCGGAGCGTTAATGATCAGCGACCCGCCGATCTCGTCATTGTCTGCACCGGCGCCCCCGCCGCTTTCGATCAGGCGCTGCAATCCGTGGACCGGGGCGGAACAATCCTCTGTTTCGCCACTATGGAGCCGGGGGTTAACCTGTCCGTGCCGCTCAATGATTTCTGGCGCAATGAGATCAAGCTCATGCCTTCCTATGGCAACAGCCCCTCCGATGCCACGGCGGCGATCGAGCTGATCCGCTTTAACCGCCTGCCGGTGGAAAAGATGATCTCCCACCGCCTGCCCCTTGCAGAGGCACAAAAGGGCTTCCAGCTTGTCGCCGCGGGAACGGAAGCAACTAAGGTGATCCTTCTCCCCCATGACTGACGGCTTCGTAAAAAGTCCGGATGCGGCGTTGCGCTTCATCCTTCGTCACTGCGGCGTACGCAAAAGTACGCCTCATGACTCAGGACTCGCGCGCCTTGCCTGCGGATCTTTTTACGAAGCCGTCGATGGTGATCGATTAGGCAGATGATGAATAATTCCTTTTCCCACTGCTCCAATAAACTTGTCCGCGCCGGTCTTGCCGAGAAGGGAGCGCCCCTTCTGGGGTTCGGGGAGGAACTGGTCGCCGGTGATCGGCAAGACCCCGAGAAAAGCATTAACGGTGCGACCATTGCCACGACGGAGTCGGGAAACATATCGTACGTCTGGAACCGGGAAGACCCCCTGACCGGACTACTAACAAAAGTGGGCGAACGCCTTGGCCGCCGGGTCATCCTGTATTTCCAGCCGGCGGAACCTTATCACACCATGCTTCTCCACTTGACGGAAACATCGGACGGCGGCGACGTCATTCATCCCCAGGATTTTGAAACCAGGATATTTCTCAAGGACCTCCCCATCCTGAAGGACCTTACCGAAGCCGGACTTATTGCCGCCCTGAAAGACCGCCGCTGCGTAGTCATTCCCGGTGGAGGCGTCATTGCCACGGCAAAAAAGGATATGGAAACGGCCTTTGTCATATACAGCGCCGCCTGCTTCGCCGTCTTTGTCAAATTTTTTTCCGATCTCCTCCGGCGGCGTTATGACTCGGGGTTGTCCGGGCAGGGGCGGGCGATCCTGGAGACTATCATGGGTCGTCTCGATTCCGTCCCCCCGGTAGCGGTTGCAACGACCTTGAGCTCCGGCCCCTGGGAAGACGAAGAAGCCATCCGGGCGGCTATGGCGGCAGCCGGCAAGATGACCGTCGCCGATCGCCTGGTAGATGCCAATTTCGG
>JALNVY010000089.1 GCA_023231165.1 Syntrophales bacterium
AAACATGGCAATAACAACCTCGATGAGCCCCATGCCACTGTTATCGCATGCTAAACGAGACATAGGCCCTGCCCGTGATATTGATAGTGATAGTTGCCGTTGAATTTCTGTTGTTTGTCAAGACTATCGTTCCTAAGTTTGATGACAAGGTGCCGCGGGATAAAAAAATAACCTGATCCGAGTTAAAATTGGTATTGGAGATGGTCAATCCTGATCCAAAGCTCGTAATATTCTTAGCCTGTGTCTGCGTTGGCGCGCCACAGGACGAGGTGTTGATGCTATAATTTGGCGAACCGTCCGTAAATTGTATGCAGTATTGAATCCCTTCTGATACGGATCGTTGTTTACAGGACGCTATATCCGACATGACTTCTCTGGCTGCTGTTTTCAGGTTGGAGTTATTCAGGTAGCCATTCCAGGAATAGGCAGCCACCGTGCTCATGATACCGATGATCCCAATTACGATGATCAATTCGATAAGAGAAAAGCCCCGCCGATTATCCATCTTTTTCCTGTGCATACCAATCACACCGTCTTACTTTAATGATCCTCATTATAGGCCAGATCAAAAGGGAAATCAAGGTATAGTCAAATGTCGAATACCCGTGACAGCGTCATATTTTTTAACTTTATTTCCATGTTTGACCAGGAAGCAAGAAATTTCCTTTATTTATGTTCCCTCTGGACACCGGCTTTCGCCGGTGTCCAGAGGGTGCGACTTTTTTCGAAGCCGTCAAAAAGTGTTCTTGTTTTTCTTTATGGCAATTGTAAAATAATTCTTGTTGTCTTATAAAGTCAATAGATGTCTTACAGTTAAAGAGTGAGTTACCTCACATACGATGTGTGATCTGCTTCACTTAGTTCATACCATTTTACGGTGCCAACCAGATCCATACAGTTCACCTCATCCCGGATGATTTTCAGATAATTTCAAATAAAATTATGATAGCCCTTGACGTTATTAATGTTTAGCGTTATGTCGTCCTTGCGATCCAGTCCTTCAAGTATAAAGAAACACAAAGGTTATTCAGTCATGAAACCACGACCTGCCAAGGCTAATCATAAGATCGTTTTTAACGTGAATCATCCGGTTCCGGAAGAGCTGCTCCATAGCCTCCGCTATGAATTCCTCCGCCGAGAACTCTGGGCGCCCCTGGGCAAAGAGGGAGGGCGCATCCGGGTAATCATCGATGATCCTGCCAACCTTCCGAAAAAGGATATGATCGAAAACCTGCTCCGAACTAAGGAGGTGGACTATTATCCGGCGACGAAGGAAGACATCATCAAGTTCATTAACCATTTCTATGGTATCGATGAAGCTTCCCGGCTCAACGGGCTCGGTGTCTCGGAATCGGACAGCAAGATCGTCAGACTGGTCAATGAAATGATCAATGAAGCATGCAACCAGCGGGCGTCAGACATTCATATCGAACCGGATGTCAAGGAAAAACAGGTCTATGTCCGTTTCCGCGTCGACGGGGAGTGTATCTCCTTCAAGACCCATCCCTACGATTATCGCGCCGCGATTGTCTCCCGGATCAAGATCATGTCGAACCTGGACATCACTGAGCGACGACTTCCCCAGGATGGCAAGATCCAGTATAAAAGGCCGAATGGAGAAGATGTCGAATTGAGGGTGGCGACCATTCCTACCCACGGATATGTCGAAGATGTGGTCATGCGGATCCTCACCCGGGGAAAGATCATGACCATGGGGGACCTTCAGATGGAACCGGACACCCGGGAACGGTTTGAGCATCTCATGAAAAAACCGTATGGTCTGATCCTGCTTGTCGGGCCCACTGGTTCAGGAAAAACGACTACGGCCCATGCGGTGCTCCATGTTTTGAACCGACCCGGAGTGAAGATCTGGACAGTGGAAGACCCCGTCGAGATCACCCAGAAAGGGATCAGACAAGTGCAGGTGCATCACAAAATCGGCCTCGATTTCGGCAATGCCATGCGCGCTTTTCTCAGGGCGGATCCGGACATTATCATGGTCGGAGAGATGAGGGACTATGAAACGGCCAAGATGGGCGTTGACGCCTCGACGACCGGCCATCTGGTATTGACCACCCTGCACACAAACAACGCCCCGGAAACCATCATCCGTCTCCTGGATATGGGAATTGACCCCTTCGCCTTTGCCGACTCCCTTTTGTGTGTCATGGCGCAGCGCCTGGTGCGAAGGCTCTGCCTGCATTGCCGGGAGCCCTATAACCCGCGGCGCGAGGAATATGATGAACTGGCCAGAAATTTCGGAGAAAAGGACTTTAACTGCTTGAACTTGACCTATGGTGAATCGGTGACCATATATCGGGCCAAGGGATGTCCGGAATGTCATGGCGTGGGCTACCGGGGGATGATGGGGCTTTATGAACTTCTGGTTGCCTCGGATAATATCAAGCAGATGATCATCGGGAAAAAATCCATCGCCGCAATCAGGAAAACAGCTAGAGAGGAGGGGATGCGGACCCTTATGCAGAGCGGCATCCTCAAGGTCTTGAATGGCGATACGGACTTTGTCGAGGTCTTGAGCGTGTGTATGAGGTAAGAGGAGATAATATTTCCATTCTCTTCTTGACACGTTATAGGGGCTATGTTAGCGTGACGCATCATTTGCCATATGCATTGTAAAAACAATAAGATATGCGAGTTAGTTCTATGAACGGCCCGCCGGACTTCCGCATACAGGCCCATGGTTACATGGACAGGGGACTGTACTTCCTGTCCTTGAGTATGGCCAAGGACAGGTTGATTGCCAATCCGGACGACATTCCGGCTACCGTCATCGCCTGTCAGTCGTACCTGGGGATGGGCAATGTCGAAGATGCCAGAAATTTTCTGGCAAGGTTGGATACTGTAAACAGCGAGCTGTCCCAATTATTCAAAAATTTCGGTGACGTATATCTGCAACAGGGGGACGAAGGGCAAGCGCGCATTTTTTATGAAAAAAGCGCGGCCCTGTCGCCTTTTGACGACGGCTCGGAGGATGACGGTGCAGGGGTAGGGGATGAGGGGTCACAGGAACGGCGCCCCGATCTCAGCGCTGATTTCCAAACCCTGACCATGGCCGATCTTTATATCCGTCAGGGACACCATGAAGGAGCCCGGGAGATTCTGGCCGCGATTCTGGCGCGGGATCCGAACCATCAAGAGGTCCGACAGCGTCTGGATGACGTGCTGGCGATATTAAACGAAAAAATCAACGATCTTCCTATTGACAAAAAAACCACGGTTGTGCATGAACTATCGCGTTGGTTGAACAACCTGAGTATGGATCACCATTATGGGGGGTGAGGCAACGGTTTATCGGCAGCGGCTTGCCCGTCTTCTGGAAAGGTTTCCCCATCTTGGCGTTGACGCCATTTTGTTCTTTGAGATGAATAATATCTGCTATCTGACTGGGTTTACGGGCAGCGACGGCGTTTTTCTTCTCCTGCCCGATAAAGGCGTCCTCCTTGTGGATGGGCGCTATGTCACCCAGGCCGGTGAAGAAGCGCCGCAAAGCGATGTCGTCCAGTACCGCGACAAGATCAGCGGCGTTATGTCGGCCCTTGGGGGGGGAGAGGTAAAGCGGGCAGGTTTTGAAGCAGCCGCTCTTTCCGTCGAGCTCCATGAGAAGCTGCGGGAGAAACTGGCGCCAGGTCTGCTGGTGCCCCTGACGGGGGTGTTGACCGGGCTCCGGAGTGTCAAGGATGGTCAGGAAGTAGCGCTGCTCCGCGAGGCGGCGGACATTGCCACAAAGGCTCTCTTGCAGGTGATTGAGCTGATGCATCCGGGAGTTGAGGAAAGGACGATCGCCATGGAAATGGATTACCGCATGCGGGCTCTCGGTTCCGAAGAAACTTCTTTTCCCACTATCGTTGCCTCGGGTCCGAATGCCGCCCTTCCCCATGCCCGGCCGGGACCACGGAAGCTTGAGGACGGAGACGCCGTTGTTATGGATTATGGGGCCGTCCAGGGCGGATATCACTCGGACGAAACCTGCACCTTTGTCCTGGGCAGGGCCGGCGCGAAATTCCGGGAAGTGTATGTCGTCGTGAAAGACGCCCATGACCGGGCGATCGAGGCGGTGAGGGCGGGGGCAGCCTGCCGGGATATTGACCGGATTGCCAGGCAGGTTATCGAGAAAAAGGGGTATGGGACGTACTTTTCCCATGGCACGGGTCATGGCGTCGGGCTGGATGTGCACGAGGCGCCAAGGCTTTCTGCCTTGTCGGATCAGATCCTCGAAGCGGGCATGGTGGTAACGATCGAGCCCGGTATTTACCTCCCGGGTCAATGGGGCGTGCGTATCGAGGACATGGTGTTGGTGAAAGAGGATGGTTGCGAAATTTTAACAAAAATATCAAAGGAACTGAAGATCATCTAATAAATAAAGACTAAGGGTGCACTGATTATGAAGGTTTTTCCAGATGATTTGCTCTACAGTCGTGAGCATGTATGGGTCAGGGTGGAAGGCGACCTGGCCACTATCGGGATCACTGATCTGGCCCAGGAGAGGCTTGGGGAAGTACATTCCATAGAGCTTCCCGAGATCGATTCGGAATTGGAAAGAGATGAGCCCTTCGGCGCTATCGAAGCTGCCAAAGGAACCGTCGAACTTATTTCTCCCTTGACCGGGAATGTGATCAATGTAAATGAGGATCTCATTGACGATATCGGCATCGTCAACAGCGATCCCCATGATACCGGGTGGATGGTCGTCGTGGAAATCAATGACCTCGACGAACTGGACGATCTTCTTGACTCCCGGGGTTATCACGATTTCATCCTCCAGGAAGTGGAAGGAGAATAGGGCCGTTTGGCGGTGTGGCGGCTTGTACCTTTCCATAGATACACTCCCCGGGAAAACATGGCCATCGACGAGGCCATCTTCAGGGAGGTGCAAAGATCGGGAGGACCACCGACGATACGTCTTTACGGGTGGCTGTCGCCCGCCGTTTCGGTCGGTTATTTTCAGCAGATCGATCGGGAAATCGATCTGGAAGCGTGCCGGAAAAGCGGTGTGAGCGTTGTCCGGCGTCCCACGGGCGGCAAGGCGGTTTATCATGACGATGATCTGACCTATGCCGTCATTGCCGGGGAAAATACTTCTCTGTTTCCCCCCATCATTCTGGAAACATACCGGGTAATCAGTCAGTGTCTTGTACAGGGATTGCGCGATCTCGGTCTGGAGGCGATTTTGGCGGCAGAGGGAAGGGAGCCGGGAAAAGGCTCGCTGGATGCCTCGTGTTTCTCCGAACCCTCCCTCCATGAATTGCTGGTGAAGGGAAGGAAGGTCTGCGGCAGCGCCCAAATGAGGTCCCGAGGCGTTTTTTTGCAGCAGGGATCCCTGCTGATGAGCTTTGATCCCGAAAAGACCTGCGATGTCATGCTGCCCCATCGGGAACCACGGGCAAGGCAGGTACAAGCCCTGCAAAAGAAAGTGACCTCTCTCTATGAGCATCTTCCCCGGTCCGTAACGAGGGGGGATGTCTGTAAAAGCCTTATAGGGGCCTTTCAAGCCGGGTGGGATATTTCATTTGCCGAAGGATCGCTGACGCTGGAGGAAGAGGCATTGAAAGTCCACTTATTGGCAACAAAATATAATGATCTTGCAAAGGGAAAAATATAGGATGGACATAAGCCGCTTAATCAGAAAAGAGATCCTGGCACAACGGGCCTATGCTGTGGAAGAACTGTCCTGTCCCGTCAAGCTCGATGCCAATGAAAACCCCTATGTGTTGCCGGTGGACATTCGGGACGCCCTGCTGGAAAAATTAAGAAACATCGAGCTGAATCGCTATCCCGAGGCCGGATCGACTGCTCTGCGTGCACGCATGGCGGCCCATTTCGATGTGTCGACTGAGGAGATCAATTGTCGGCAATGGATCGGATGAACTTATTCAGATCCTCTGCACGACCCTTGCCGGCCTTTCCACAGCAGTCTTGGCGCCCTTTTGTCATATGTACTGTAGCTCAGCCCTGAATTGCGGTTACCGGGTCATAGAGGTCCCTCTCGACGACAGGTTCGATCTGGACCTCGAATCCATGCTGGCGGTCATCAGGAAGGATAAACCTGTTTTGACATTTCTGAGCTATCCCAATAACCCGACGGGGAATTGTTTTGACGCGGGGAAAATTGAGTAAATAATCAAGGCCTCCCAGGGAGTAGTGGTGGTTGACGAGGCCTATTTTCCCTTTTCCAGGAAGATATTTCTGCCCATGCTGAAAAAGTATGATAACTTGGTGGTCCTGAGAACCGTCTCCAAACTGGGCCTTGCTGCCATCAGGGTTGGATTTTTGATGGGTTCCCGGACCCTGATCGGGGAATTGAATAAAGTCAGGCTTCCCTATAATATCAATGTCTTTCCCAAATTATGGCAACCTTCTGTCCGGATCATGCGCAGGAATTTGAAGATCAGTCGGACCGGATGAGAGCGGACCGGGAATTTATCTTCTCAAGCCTTGCTGGTATGAAGGGGATTCGACCAATAAGGTCCGATGCAAATTTCGTATTTTTTTGTTGCGATTTTGCTTCATATCGTATATGTAAGTTTCTTCTTGATCAGGGAATTCTTATCAAGAATTTCCTCGTCCTCGGCAATTTGCGTCACTACATGCGGGTTACCGTGGGAAATCCCAAGGAAAACGATGAGTTTTTAAGGGTAATTCAGGAATTTATCGCAAGGCAAGGGGTGTGATTCAATATTAGTAACAACAAAGGGTAGGTCACGGCACAAACAAAATGTGAAGGCGCCGTACCGCCCTTTTTTTGCGCCCTCTGTCGGGTAAGATGAAAAGTGGATTGTGTGAAGAAAAAAGTAATGATAAGTGGATAGAAAGGACTGGTGATATTGGAAGTAAAGGTATTTGACAATGACGTCGAAAAGGCCCTAAAGATTCTTAAGAACAAGCTTTCTAAAAGCGGTTTGTTCAAGGAACTGAAGTTGCGTCGCGCTTACGAGAAGCCTTCCGTACGGAAGAAAAGAAAGGCTATTGAAGCAAGGCGGCGTATGGCAAAGGTTCAGAGAAGGAAATCTTCATAAGCTTTGGAAGAGAAACAATATCTCGTTGATGCCCTGACTGCTCAGGAATCGTGGCGTATATTCCGCATTATGGCGGAGTTTGTTGATGCCATTGAGACCTTGTCGGGGATCAATCATGCGATAAGCATCTTTGGCTCGGCGCGAGTCAAACCGGGGGACCCGTATTACGAAAAAACGGTGGTTCTGTCGCGGCAGCTCGCCCAAGAGGGCTTCAGTGTGATCACCGGGGGCGGCCCGGGAATCATGGAGGCCGCCAATAAGGGGGCGGCCGAGGGGGGCGGAAAATCAGTGGGTATGAACATCCGCCTGCCCTTTGAACAGAAGCCCAATCCTTACGCAAATGTCCACATCGATTATAAATATTTTTTTATCCGCAAGGTCATGTTTGTCAAGTACGCCATGGCCTATATCATTCTTCCCGGCGGCTTCGGCACCCTCGATGAGCTCTTTGAAGCCCTGACCCTCATCCAGACGAAACGGATCAGAAGCTTCCCCGTGATTCTCATGGGGAGCGAATATTGGAAGGGTCTTATTGACTGGATGAAAGAGACCATGATGCGGGAGCTGATGATCGGAAAGGATGATCTCGATTATTTCCAGGTCATCGATGACCCGGAAGAGGTTGTCAGGCACATCAAGAAGTTTATCATTGTCTGATGGATGTTGACAAAAGAAACCTGGCCGATGATCTGGCAAAGGTCCTCCGTGAGTTGAAAGCGGGAAAGATCGCTTCCTCCTATTTGCTCTGGGGGGAACCATTCCTAATCCGGGATGCCTTAAACAAGATCGTTGCCGCCATCCTTCCCGAAGGGGACAGGGCGTTCAATCTGTTTTTTATGGAGCCGGACCAGACGGACGTCGACAAACTCTGTGAGGAACTGATTGCAGCGCCGCTGCTTCCCGTCAATAAAGTCGTCGTTGTCCGTCAGGCGGCATTTCTTTCTCCCCGTCAGCAACCCCTGCGAATTCTGCAACAGGTCCGTGAGCATTTAGATAAAGATCCCCTGCGGGCGGCAAAGGATTTCATGGCCTTTTTAGGGATAGCCGGCTGGACCCTCGAAGATTTGCAGGATGGCGGGTGGAAACGCATCAGCCAGGAAGAGTGGTCCCGTGTCCTGGATGGCGAGCGGGATGAAAATCGGGAAAAATGGCTGCCCCGGGTTCTGGAGATCTGTATCGGCCGGCAGCTCCTTCCACAACGGCGAAAAGCAGACACGGACCGTCTGGAAGAACTCTTGACGTCTGGATTGCCGGATGGAAACGTGCTGATTCTGACGGCCGAAAATATTGATAAACGGAAGCGGTTGATAAAAATTCTCTATGAGACCGGCCGGGTTCTCCAATTTTCGGCAGCCAAGGGCGAGGCGCGTCAACAGAGCCTACTGATGGATAAAACCAGGGAAATGCTCGAAAGAAGCGGTAAATTTCTTGTTCCTGAAGCCTGGCTTGCCTTGGGCAGAAAGACTGGTTTTGATCTAGCCTCTTCCACCAGCGCCGTGGAAAAGCTGGTGGCTTTCACCGGCGAGAGAAACCAGATTCGGCGGGAGGATGTCGAACAGGTAATCGGTAAAACAAAAGAAGACAACGTTTTTGACCTGACTACCGCCCTGGGGGATAAAATGGCCCCCAAGGCCCTGACCGTACTCAGAGAACTGGTTGGGGATCAAGGCGTACAGCCCCTGGTGGTCTTATCCATGCTGGTCAGGGAGATCCGTTTTCTCCTTCATGCCCGGATCTTCATGAACAGCGGCCGGCTGCGTTCCTGGCAGACGGGAATGGATTACGGTCAGTTCCAGAGGCAGGTCATCCCGGAGATCAAGGCCTTGGCCGGCGCACGGGAGGAGAAGGGGGAGATGGGTGATCTTTCGGACGAGCATCCATACGTCGTCTATCAGGCGTGCCGACGAGCCCATCGCTTTTCCGACGCCGCCCTGATCAGGTGCCTGCAGGATCTTGCCCATCTCGACCTGCAGATGAAAACTACGGGCAGGGATGCCCATCTCCTGCTGGAGAGCTTTGTCCTTAACTTCTGTTACGACAATGCTGAAGCCGTTAAAGTTTGACGAACTCATAAAAAGTCAATAAATTGGCCATAATCGACGGCTTCGTAAAAAGATCCGCAGGCAAGGCGCGCAAATCCTGAGGAATG
>JALNVY010000090.1 GCA_023231165.1 Syntrophales bacterium
ATTGTACTTCTGCCCTTCCTGCTTGAGGGTGTTCATGAAGCCCACGAGCCCCAGTTTCGCGGAGGAGTAGTTGGTCTGGCCGAAATTGCCGTAGAGCCCCGCCGCAGAAGTGGTCATGATGATGCGGCCGTAGCCGTTGTCCCGCATGACCTGGAAGGCGGGCTTGGTGACGTGGTAGGCCCCGTTCAGATGGACGTCCATGACGGCCCGCCAGTTATCCGGTTCCATCTTGAGGATGCCCTTGTCCCGCAGGATGCCTGCATTATTGATGAGGATGTCCACCCTGCCGAAGGCGGCGAGGGCGGTCTTGATAATCCCTTCCCCTCCCTCCGGAGTGGCGACGTTGTCATAGTTGGCGACAGCTTCTGCGCCAAGGGCCTTGATTTCTGCGACGACCTTGTCGGCAGGTGAGCTCGATCCGCTTCCGGCCCCGTCCCGAGCCCCGCCGAAGTCGTTGATGACGACTTTAGCCCCCCGTTTGGCCAATTCGAGGGCATAAACACGGCCTAGACCTCCTCCGGCCCCCGTTACCACCGCTACCCGGCCGTCGTAACGGATCTCGTCCTTATCTGTGGGCACGGGTCCGTATTCGAAGATGCCGTTATCGATGACGACATCGCCGGTTTTGGCGTTGAGGGTCCGCCACACGGCTTTTCCAGCGCTGTCCTTCCAGATCAGCGTTTTGATAGGTTCGCCGGGATACAGTGTCTTCGAGAAACGGCAGGCAAAGCGTCGGACGAACTCGGGCTGCCCCGGGGTCAACTTCGACATCAGGGCGCGGCAGGCGAATCCGTAAGTGCACAGACCGTGCATGATGGGCTTTTCGAAGCCTACTTTGCGGGCGAAATCAGGATCGACATGAAGCTGAAAGATATCACCGGAGAGGCGATAAATCAGCGGTTGATCCGGCGAGGGCTGGGCCTCGACGATAAAATCAGGCGCTCGCTCCGGAAAGACGAACGGTGTGGCTGTTCCCTCCTCGCCACCGAAATTGCCGTCGAGGCGGCTAAAGATGGTAATGATATTCTTAAAGAGCTTCTTGCCACCGGCGTCGTGGGTGTCGCCCTCGGCAATGACGATGGCCCCCTTGTCCTTCTTATCGTAGTAATGGGTAATGGCCCCTTCCGTAGTCAGAATTCCCGCAGTGGGAATTGGTCCGTAGAAGATAATGTCCTGCTCGCCGTGGAGAATGCCGGCCAGGTTGACGTTGGAAGCCCCGGCCACGTGCCAGAAGAAATCGAAGATACTGGCGACGGAAAAGCTCGGGATAACCTTGAGGTTCTTTTCGTAAACATAATCCAGTTCGTCAAAGCCCGCCCCGACCCCGAGGGCATACAGAACCGCGTCCTTCCAGTCGTAGGTCTTGGTGACGGGGCCAATCTTCTTGCCGATTGCTTCCAAATTGATCGCCATGATTATTACCTCCTGTTAATATTTCTCGAAAAATTAAAATTACCGAATTTGTTAAAGTTTAATTGGGGACGGTTCTATTTATTTCCAATTTCCGCTTAAAAAAATATAAGCGTCCCCACTCACTCTTAAGGCCTTAACCGCTTTTGTCAAGGACAAAATGACAAGCAAAAGGGTATTTTCGGTCTTGCCCTTCTAACCGGAATCACATATATAATCGTCGCATTTATTTTGGTAAATTCGGAGGGGGGCAGCATGTTTCAGGAAACAGCCGGTCAATGGATCGAAGAGCTGGATAAGGAAGGCAAGTTAGCGAATCTTGATGAGGCGGGAAGAAAGGCCTTGATCCGGGATTATGCGACCCGGATCGAAGACTTTTTTGTCGTCGAGGTGACCAGGCAACTGGAGCCCATGGGCAAGGTGGCGGATTTCGAACGAATGCTCATTTGGGACACCCAGTACACCAATAAATTTCTCAACCAGACTATTCCGGGCTATCCGTCCTTCAAGATGGAGATCCTTGAGAAGGCCCGAAAAGCGATCCTCGGCTAATGAAAGTCATTTTTCTGGGTACCAACGGCTGGTATGACACGGCTACGGGCAACACGATCTGCACCCTTCTGAAGACAGCGGATTATGATATTCTTCTCGACGCGGGCAATGGTCTTGCCAAGGCCGACCGGTATGGCGTGGGGGAAAATGGACGACCTGTCTATCTCTTCCTGAGCCACTTCCACCTCGATCATGTCGTGGGGCTCCACACCCTGGCAAAATTTTCCTTTCCCGGCGGGCTGACCATCTGCGGTCCGGAAGGTTCCCGGTCCATCCTTCATACCCTCATCAATCAGCCTTTCACACTAGCCCTGCGCGACCTTCCTTATCCCGTCGCGATCCTGGAATTACCCGCCGAGGTGGCGCAGCTTCCCTTCCCGACGGCAGCCTGGCCCCTTCTCCATGCCTCTCTTACCCTGGGATATCGGATCGAACTGGAGAACCTTGTGGTCAGCTATTGCCCCGATACCGGCTATTGTGAGAATGCCGTGCGCCTGTCCCGGGCGGCGGAGCTGGTAATTGCGGAATGCGCCTACCAGAGCGGCCAAGGCAGTGAAGACTGGCCCCATCTGAACCCGGAGACGGCGGCCCAAATCGCAAAAGAGGCCAAGGCCAAGCGCCTGGCCCTCGTCCATTTCGACGCCCGGATCTATCCCACCCTGGAACTGCGGCAGGTTGCCGAGCATGACGCCCGGGTCATCTTCCCTAATACCGCTGCCACAGTTGATGGGATGGAAATAGAAATATAGATTCCTCTCCTTTCAAGGGGGAGGCTGGGAGGGGGATGGGGTTAAGTGATGGGACATTATCACTTGATTTTTTTGATATCCGTTTCCTTCCCCACGATTACCATCACCTCCCCGTCCTTGATGACAAAGCCGGCCTGGGGGACCATGTGGACCCGGTCCAACAGGACATCCCGGATGGCGATAACCTCGATGTGGTATTTGTTACGTAATTGTAACTCGGCGATGGTCTTGCCGAAAAAGCTGTCCGGAGGGGCCATTTCAAAGATCATGTAGCCGTCGGAAAGGGGTAGATAGTCGAGAACGTTCGGGGAGATGATACTCTTGGCGACCTTGCCGGCGATTTCCTTTTCGGGGATGATCACATCCGTGGCGCCGACTTTTTCAAGGATTAGTTTGTGTTCTTCATTGGGGGCCTTGACGATGATGTTCTTGACCTTGAGTTGTTTCATGTGCAGGGTAATCAAGGTGCTTGCGGCCAGATCCTCGCCGAAGGAAATGACGACGGTGTCGTCTTCCTGGACGCCGATCAGCTCCATAACCTCATTGTCGGTGCCATCGGCGACGATGGCCTTGGTGGAAAAATCTTTGACCTTCTGTACGGCGTCCTTCTTTTTATCTATGGCATAGACCTCGAAGCCGCCCTCATAAAGTTCCCGGACGATATTGACGCCGAAGATTCCCAAACCGATGACGATAACCCTTTTCATTGTGTTACTCCTTTTTATCCCACCATGACCTGTTCTTCGGCATAGGTGATTCCCTTCTTCGGGGCGCTCCAGGCAAAGGCCAGGGTCAGGGGGCCCACCCGCCCGGCAAACATTATCAAAATAATTGCTAACTTCTGAATGTCATTCAGGTTTGCCGTAATACCCATGGAAAGACCCACGGTTCCAAAGGCCGACACGGTTTCAAATAGGTACTCTACGAAGAAATGGCGGCTCTGCAAGGGAGCCTCGGCGCCGCCGGCGAATAAAAGGAGGATGGAGGTAATCAGACAGACGGAAAAGGCCGAGGCAATAGTGATGGAGATGGTTCGGCTAAGGATTTCCTTCGGTATGGTCCGGTTGAACATGTTGACCTCATCCTGGCCTTTGATCCGGTTCCAGATCATGAAAATCAGCAAAGCGAAGCTGGTCGTCTTGATACCGCCGCCGGTTGAACCGGGAGAGGCCCCGATGAACATGAGAATAATCAGAATGAGAATTGTGGCGTTGGTGAGCTGTCCGATATCCACGGTATTGAAACCGCTGGTTCGGGCGGTGACGGACTGGAAGCAGGATGCGAGAAACGATGTCTGGAAGGAGGCGTCCCGAAACAGGGAGTTCATCTCGAATAAGTAGAAGCATGCAGCCCCGCCGAAAATCAGTATCCCGGTCATGAGGAGGACAATCCGTGAATGAATGGAGAGTTTCTTGATCCTTCCCCGGGTAAGAGCGGCGACTTCGTATTGGACTATGAAGCCGATGCCACCCAGGATGATGAGTCCCATGATGGTCAGATTGACGATCCAGTCGTCCCGGTAATTCATGAGGCTGTTGGAAAACAGGGAGTAGCCGCAGTTATTGAAGGCGGAAACGGCATGGTAGATCGCCTGGTATAGGGCGTGTTCCGCCGGGAAATCGAAGGAGAAGCGAATGAAGAGCAGGAGAGCGCCCAGCCCCTCTATTATGAAGGTCGAAAGAAGGACCCACTTCATGATGGGCAGAAAGTCCCGTCGGGGTGTATGGAGAAAAGTAGATTGGACAATTTCCCTCTCTTTGAAGGATATCCCCCGGCCCATCATCCCGAAGAAGACCACAGAAAAGGTAATGATGCCCAACCCTCCGATCTGAAACAGAGCCAGTGTTACGATCTGCCCCGCTAAGGAGAGGTCCTTGCCAATGTCGATTGTGGCCAAGCCCGTCACACAGACCGCCGATGTTGCGCTAAACAGGGCGTCGATAAAGGTAATCTGACCCTTGCCGGCGGAAAACGGGAGCCATAAAAGCAGGGCCCCCAGGAGGATTACCCCGGCAAAACTAAGAATAAATATCCGCGTCGGGGTGAACAGGTGAGAGAACGGAACTTTCAAGCGGGTCAAAAAGTCCATGGTACCTATCTACTATCGGATAATAGTGGTTTTTGCATGTTCATGAGATGTTATGAATTTTTATGTGGGTGGACAGTTCCATCATGACAATTATCCTTGGCGGGGCGGAAGCGACCCCGGGGCGGATTTTTTCTGTTGGATAAGATGGATGAAAAGTATAAAGGCGCCGACGGAGATGGCTGAGTCAGCGATATTAAAAGCCGGCCAATGGGTCGTACCGAGATAGACATCGAGAAAATCGATCACTTCTCCGAAGCGGACCCGGTCGATGAGATTTCCGATGGCCCCGGAGAGGATCATTCCCAGGGAGATCGTCAGGAGTTGGTCGCCGGCGGCATAGGTTCGCAGGTAATGGATGATGAGGCCGATGGCGGCAATGGTGACACCGATGAAAAAGACATAGCGGAAGGTCGGCGATGCCCCGGCCAGAAAACCAAAGGCCGCCCCGGGATTCCGGATGTAGGTGATGCTGAAAAACCCCGGAATGACAGGGATGGACTCGTGCAAGGCCAACCCCGTATGTATGAAGTACTTGGTGACCTGATCGAGAACAAGCAGCAAGGCCACCGTCAACAGAAAAATCAGATTCTTTTTTTGCATAATGGCTGCGTTATTTCAAATTGGTCAGACAGCGTCCGCAGATCGTGGGGTGTTCCGGGTCCTTCCCCAGGTCCTCGCTGTAGATCCAGCAGCGGTTGCATTTCTGGCCCCGGGCCTTGGCGACGCCCACATACAGGCCCTCGATCTCCTTACTTTCGTAGGAATCGGCGGCGAGGGCTCCCTTATCCACCACATCCAGTTGCGAAACGATCTGGAGCGTCCGCAGGTCTTCCCGATGCCCCGCAACAAGCTTCTTGAGTTTCTCAGGTAAGGCGATAGCCACGGCGGCGTCGAGGGAATGACCGATAACCTTGTTCTTCCTGGCCGTTTCGATAGCCCGGGAGATTTCCCCCTTGACGTCGATGAGGGAGCGCCATTTCTCACCCAGGGCTTCATCCTCATAAGCCGGGTTGACTTCCGGGAACTGGGTGAGATGGATGCTGGCCGGTTTTCCCGCATAAGCGGGCATGGCGTTCCAGACTTCCTCAGCGGTGAAGGTGAGGATCGGGGTCAGGAGGCGCATCATCGTTTCAAGGATAATGGCCATAGCCGTCTGGGCGGAGCGGCGCTGCCGGGATGCCGCCTTGGAAGTGTAAAGGCGGTCCTTGAGAACGTCAAGGTACAGGGCGCTCAGATCCACGGTGCAGAAGTTGTAAAGGGTGTAATAGACCATGTGGAACTGATACTTGTCATAGGCCTCCCTAACCCGGCGGATGATCTCCTGGAGGCGGTTTAGGACCCAGCGATCCATCTCTTCCATGTCCTCGTAGGCTATACGATCTTCGTCCGGATTGAAATCGGAGAGGTTGCCGAGGATATAGCGGCTCGTATTGCGGATCCGCCGGTAGGCCTCGACGAGGCGGGTGAGGATCTCCTTGGAGATGCGGATGTCGTCGGTATAGTCTTCCGCCGCCACCCAGAGGCGCAGGATCTCGGCGCCGTACTCGCTAATGATCTCTTCCGGTTCAATGACATTGCCGACGGACTTGGACATCTTCTTGCCTTCGCCGTCCACGACGAAACCGTGGGTCAGGACAGTCTTGTAAGGAGCCCGCCCCCGGGTGCCCACACATTCCAGGAGTGAGGAATGGAACCAGCCCCGGTGCTGATCGCTTCCCTCGAGGTACATGTCCGCAGGGGAATGAAGATAGGGACGGGTCTCCAGGACGGCGGCGTGGCTTACGCCCGAATCGAACCAGACATCGAGAATGTTCGTTTCCTTTTTGAATTCATGGCCTTTCTTGCAGACCGGGCAAACGGTTCCGGGGGGAAGAAGGTCCTTCGCCTCCCGCTCGAACCAGATGTCCGCCCCATGTTCCCGGACCAGGGCGACGATGTGATCGAGGATCTCTTTTGTGAGGAATTCATGCTGGCAGTCGTTGCAGTAGAACATCGTGATGGGAACGCCCCAGAGACGCTGGCGGGAAATGCACCAGTCAGGGCGGTTTTCCACCATGCCATAGATCCGGTCTTTCCCCCACGCGGGAATCCATTCCCCCTGGGAGATGGCTTCCAATGCCTTCTTCCGGAGGCTGTTCTTTTCCATGGAGATGAACCATTGCTCCGTGGAACGAAAGATGATCGGCTTCTTGCAGCGCCAGCAGTGGGGATAGGAATGCTTGATATTCACGAGGCCCAGCAGCGCTCCGACCTCCTTGAGCTTGTTGTTCACCGGGTCATTGGCATCGAAGACGAACAGCCCGGCAAAATCATCAACGTCTTTGGTAAAGCAGCCGTCTTCGTCAACGGGGGCGTAGTTGTCCAGCCCGTATTTCATACCGATTTCATAATCCTCCTGTCCGTGGCCGGGGGCGATGTGAACGCAGCCTGTACCCGCTTCGAGGGTGACGAAGGGGGCGAGGATGAGGACGCTTTCCCGGTCAATGAGGGGATGGCGGGTCTTCATGCCCTCCATGACGGCTCCGGGGAATTCGTCGAGTATCTCGTAGGGTTTACCCTGCCAGCCGAAGGCGTCCAGGCAGTAATCGAGAAGGTCTTTGGCTAAAATCAGGACTTCCCCTTCTACTTTGACGGCGACATAGAGAAATTCCTCGTGGAAGGCGATGGCCAAGTTGGCGGGAATCGTCCAGGGGGTGGTCGTCCAGATGACGACGCTCACTTTTTCACCGGCCAGTTTGGGCCGGACGGCGGCGATGTCGGAGATCATGGCGAACTTGACGTAGATAGACGGCGTTGTATGGTCGCCGTACTCCACTTCCGCCTCAGCCAGGGCGGTTTTGCAGGTGGCGCACCAGTAAACGGGTTTCTTGCCCTTATAGACGTCACCGTTCAGGAAAAGCTTGCCGAATTCGGCGACGGTGACGGCTTCATAGTCGTAGGTCATGGTCAGGTAGGGGTTTTCCCATTCCCCGAAGACCCCGAGGCGCTTGAACTGATCCCGCTGAAGATCCACGAATCGCTCTGCGTAGGCGCGGCAGAAGCGGCGCTTGTCGGCCTGGGAAATCTCATATTTCTTATCTCCCAGCTCCTTGTCCACCTGATGTTCGATAGGGAGACCGTGACAGTCCCAGCCGGGGACATAGATGCTGTCATAGCCGGACATGTTCTTGGCTTTGATGACCATGTCCTTGATAATCTTGTTCAGGGCGGTGCCGAGGTGGATATTGCCGTTGGCGTAGGGGGGGCCGTCGTGCAGGATATAGACTTCCCGGCCTTTAGAGACCGCGCGGATCTGGTGATAGATTTTCATTTCTTCCCATTTGGCAAGCATCACCGGCTCCCGGGCGGCGAGATTGGCTTTCATGGGGAAATCGGTCTTGGGCAGGTTCAAGCTTTCTTTATAATCCATGGCGCGCTCCTTCAATTCTCGAAATTGTAGTCGGGAAAGCTATCATAGAAAATGATTGCTTTCAAGGAGAATGCAAAAACCCCCTGGAAATGTTTCTCCAGGGGGCTCGGCTGTATATCTGTTGCTTAAGTTATTTTATTTTACTTACTACATCATGCCGGGGTAGCCGCCTCCGCCTCCGGGCATGGGGGGCATACCGCCGCCCTTCTCTTCGGGTTTCTCGGCGATCATGCACTGGGTCGTCAGCATCAGGGATGCGACGGAAGCAGCGTTCTGAAGGGCGAAACGGGTGACCTTCGTGGGGTCGATAACGCCGGCGGCGATCATGTCTTCATACTGATCCGTCCGGGCGTTGAAACCGTAAGACCCTTTCTTCTCCTTAACCTTCTCCACGACGACTGAGCCTTCCATGCCGGCGTTTGCGGCGATCATCTTCAGGGGCTCTTCGAGGGCCTTTTTGACGATATTAACGCCAACCTGCTGATCACCTTCCAGCTTCAACTTATCCAGGGCGGGCAGGGTACGGATGTAAGCGACTCCACCACCGGGAACAATACCTTCTTCAACGGCGGCGCGGGTTGCATTCAGGGCATCCTCGACGCGGGCCTTCTTTTCCTTCATTTCTGTCTCTGTTGCGGCGCCGACTTTGATCACGGCCACACCGCCGACGAGTTTCGCCAGACGTTCCTGAAGCTTTTCCCGATCATAGTCGGAGGTGGTTTCCTCGACCTGGGCGCGGATCTGTTTCACCCGGCCTTCGAGATCAACCCGCTTACCGGCGCCGTCGATGATGGTGGAGTTGTCTTTATCGATGACGATCTTCTTGGCTCGGCCAAGGTCTTCGATCTTCGCATTTTCCAGTTTGTAGCCCATGTCTTCGGAGATCATCTTGCCGCCCGTGAGGATGGCGATGTCTTCGAGCATGGCCTTGCGGCGGTCACCGAAACCGGGG
>JALNVY010000091.1 GCA_023231165.1 Syntrophales bacterium
TACATTTCATTGATCAGGAATTTTATCATGGGGTCATTCTACCAAAAAGGATGTTGATGTCAATAAAATTGTTGGGTTTTTTTAATAACAGCGTTCCAGCGTAACAAGTATAACGTACTGCTCTTTAAACCTCCATTTTTTCGGGCGGGTTATTACTTGCAACGGAAAAATAAGGGAAGATTTGACAGAAGTCACAGGCGGTGTTAAGGATTGCGCCATGATTGGAATATCAAAACTATACTGCGGGGCCGTGGAACCGGGGGATGTCCTGCGCTACCACCGGGAGTCGAAAAAGCTCCCCTCCCATCTCCTTCAGTTCTCAGCCGACAAGCGCCCCGTCATCGTCTGGAATATGACCCGCCGGTGCAATCTCCGTTGCATCCACTGTTATTCGAGTTCTCAGAATATCGACTATCCCGACGAACTGACGACGGAGGAGGCCCGGACCATGATCCGGGATCTCGCCGCTTTTGGCGCACCGGTGCTCCTCTTTTCCGGCGGCGAACCCCTGATGAGAAAAGACCTGCCCGATTTGGCCCAATACGCCGTGGATCAGGGGATGCGGGCCGTCATCTCCACGAACGGGACCCTGATTACGAAGGAAAAGGCGGCCCTGTTCCGGAAGATCGGCCTATCCTATGTGGGGATCAGCCTCGACGGTACCAGGGCGACCCATGACTTTTTCCGCGGCGTTTCCGGCGCCTTCGACCAGACCCTGAAAGGCCTGCGCCACTGTCGGGAGGCGGGGATCAAGGTCGGCGTCCGTTTTACCGTCAATCGCCACAACGTTGCCGACGTGCCCGCTATCTTCGACCTTCTGGAGGAAGAGAACATCCCCCGCTGCTGTTTCTACCACCTTGTCTATGCGGGGCGGGGTTCGAAACTTGTCGAAGAAGATCTTGATCATGAAGAAACCCGCCGGCTTTTGGATCTCATTATGGACCGGACCCGGGGGCTCTTTAATCGGGGCATGGAGAAGGAGGTTCTCACCGTGGACAACCACGCCGACGGCCCTTATGTCTATCTTCGCCTCCTCCGGGAAGACCCGAAGCGGGCAGCAGAGGTCATGGAACTCCTTGAGATGAACGAAGGCAACAGCTCCGGTAACGGCATCGGGTGCATCAGTTGGGACGGAGAGGTCCACGCCGACCAGTTCTGGCGAAATATCTCCTTCGGCAACATCAGACAGCGGCCTTTCAGTGAAATATGGATGGACGCGTCTAACGAGCTGATGGCAAAATTGAAGAACAAACAGCCCCATATCCAGGGGCGTTGCGCCGCCTGCCGCTGGCTGGGTATCTGCGGGGGAAATTTCCGGGCCCGGGCGGAATCCGTCGCTGGGGACATCTGGGCCCCCGACCCCGCCTGTTACCTGACGGATGAGGAAATCAAGCTCTAAAACATAAAGGAGGAATGGAACATGTATTTTCCCGAATACCGGCCCAGAAGGATGAGGAAAAACGAGAATTTCCGACGGATGATAAGGGAGATAAAGCTGTCCGTGGATGATTTCATGTATCCCCTGTTCGCCGTTCCCGGCAAAGGGGTCAAGAAACCAATCGCTTCCATGCCGGGCAACTACCAGATGTCAATCGACCAGCTCGTCAAGGAAGTGAAGACGGCCAAAGAAGCAGGGATTCCTGCCGTCCTCCTCTTCGGTATTCCCGACCGGAAGGACGAAGTCGCCTCCGGGGCCTTTGCCCGCGATGGACTCATGCAGCGGGCCGTCCGGGAGATCAAGAACAAGGTTCCCGATATCCTAGTCGTCACCGACGTCTGCCTCTGCGAATACACCAGTCACGGCCACTGCGGGATGATCGAAAAAGGGGAAGTGGACAACGATTCCACCCTCGAGGTCCTGGCCGAAACGGCGGTCTCCCACGCTCGGGCCGGGGCGGACATGGTCGCCCCTTCGGCGATGATGGACGGCCAGATCGGCGCGATCCGGGAAGGTCTGGACGAAGCGAGTTTTGAAAATATCCCGATCATGGCCTACTCGGCAAAGTATGCCTCCAGTTTCTACGGCCCCTTCCGGGACGCGGCGGAATGCGCCCCCCAGTTCGGGGACCGGAAGGCCTATCAGATGGATCCGGCCAACAGCGACGAGGCCATCCGGGAGATAACCCTCGACGTCGAGGAAGGGGCGGACATCATCATGGTCAAACCGGCCCTGGCCTATCTCGACATCATCCGCCGGGCCCGGGAAGAGTTCGACCTGCCCATTGCCGCCTATAACGTCAGCGGCGAATTCGCCATGATCAAGGCAGCGGCCCAGCTCGGCTGGCTCGACGGCCAGCGGGCCATGATGGAGGTCCTCACATCCATCAAGCGGGCGGGAACGGACATCATCATTACCTATTTCGCCCTGGAGGCGGCAAAGGTATTGGCAGAAAAATGACGGCTTCGTATTGGAAACATTGAACTCAAAAAAAGATCGCCTCCTGCCCTCAACGCTGAGGATGGTGGCCTGGGAGGTCACCCGGAGCTGCAACCTGGCCTGCGTTCACTGCCGGGCCTCTTCGGTTTGCGGCCCCTACGAGGGAGAGTTGGATACCGCCGCCTGCCGCCGCCTCCTCGACGAGATTGCCGACTTCAGCCGGCCGGTGGTCATCCTTACGGGTGGGGAACCCCTACTCCGGCCGGATATCTGGGAGATCGCCGCCTACGGCGACCGGAAAGGCCTGCGGATGGTCATGGCCACCAACGGCACCCTGGTCACGGAGGATACAGCCAAAAAAATGCTGGCGGCGGGCATCCGCCGGGTCAGCGTCAGTCTTGACGGTCCCGACGCAGAGAGTCACGATCGGTTCCGCCGTGTGACCGGAGCTTTTGCCGGGGCGCTGGCGGGCATCGAGGCCATGCAGCGGGCCGGGATGGAATTCCAGATCAATACAACTATCACGAGGGACAACCTCGATCATATTAAAGAAATTCATGATTTAGCCCTGAAGATCGGCGCCGCCGCCCATCATATCTTTCTCCTTGTTCCCACGGGGAGGGCCAGGGAATTGGCGGAACAGGAGATTTCGGCGGAGCAGTACGAACGGACCCTGGAGTGGTTTTACGAGCGCAGCCTCGCCTGCCCCATTCAGCTCAAGGCCACCTGCGCCCCCCATTACTACCGGATCTTTCACCAGCACCGCGGCGGATTAAACAGAGCGGCAGCAGGAAAACAATCTCTCCCGCATGGAACCGGAAAAATGATTACCCCCTCCGTTGCCGATGAAATCCCCCCAATCATCCCTTCGCCAAAGGAGGGATTTGGAGATAAAAGGGGAGAGGAAAGAGGGGGGGGGCATCCCCTCAATGCCATGACCCGCGGCTGCCTGGGTGGGGTATCGTTCTGCTTCATCTCCCATACCGGCCAGGTCCAGCCCTGCGGCTATCTCGAGTTAGACTGCGGGCAGATCAAGAAAGCAGGATTTCAGGACATCTGGAATCGGTCGCCCATCTTTCAGGACTTGAGGAATCTGGGCCTCTACAAAGGGAAATGCGGGGAATGCGAGTTCATTCGCGTCTGCGGCGGCTGCCGGGCCCGAGCTTACGAAAAGACCGGGGATTACCTGGCCGAGGAGCCATATTGTCTCTATCAGCCACAACGGAAGCCTGAATTTAGCCACCATGGATGAAATAGATAAAAAAATCTTGAATATCCTTCAGAATGAATTTCCCCTCGTCCCCTGTCCTTTCCGGGTTGTCGCGGACAGACTCGGCATTCGTGAAGAAGATGTCCTGGACAGGGTAAAAAAGTTGAAGGACGATGGGATAATCCGCCGGATCGGGGCTATTTTTGATCCCCGTAAGCTGGGCTTTGTCAGCACCCTCTGCGCCGCCAGGGTCCCGGCAGACAAAATAGCGTTATTCACCGCGACCGTCAACGCCTCCCCCTATGTAACTCATAACTACCGGAGGAATCACGATTACAATGTCTGGTTCACGATTATCGCTCCCTCAGAAGGGGCAATGGAGGAATTTGTCGCCCAGGTAAAAACCCTGACGGGCATTGAAGATGTCCTGAACATGCGGGCGGTACGGACCTTCAAGATCGACGCCCGCTTTGATATTTAGGCAAGGAAAATCCAAATGACCGACACCCCGCCCAAGGCCACGCTGTTCCTTATCGATGGCAATAATTACGTTTTTCGGGCCTTCTATGCCATACCTAGCCTGACCAACTCCAAAGGCTTCCCGACCAATGCCATCTACGGGTTTGCCACCATGCTCATCAGGATCATCAAGGAATGGAAACCGGATTATATCGCCGTCGCCTTCGATGTGAAGGGGCCGACTTTCCGCCATGAAGCCTATGAACTCTACAAGGCGACAAGGCGGGCCATGCCGGAGACCCTCATCCCCCAGATTCCGTATATCAAGGATATGATCCGCGGTTTTTCCATCCCCGTACTGGAGAAGCCGGGCATCGAAGCCGACGATATCATCGGAACCCTTGCCAGGCGTTATTCCGAACAGGACATGAAGGTCTTTATCGTCTCGGGAGACAAGGACATGATGCAGTTGGTCGGAGAGAATGTCGTCATCGTCGATACGATGAAAGACAAGATCTTTGACGCGGCAGGAGTAAAAGAAAAATTCGGCGTCCCCCCCGAACAGGTGGTGGAGATCATGGGATTGACGGGCGATAAAACGGACAATATCCCCGGGGCGCCGGGGATTGGCCCGAAGGGGGCCCTCCGGCTGATCGAGGAATACGGAACCATTGAAAACGTCCTCCTTAATGTTGACCGGATCAAGAATGCCAAGGCGAAGGAATGTATCCGACTTCACCGTGATCAGATCATCATGAGCCGGGAACTGGCCCGGATCCGGACGGATGAGGACATCCCTTTCGAACTTGCCGATAGCCGCAGCGGCAATCCGGACGGGGAGACGCTGAAGACACTTTTTAGGGAATTTGAGTTTTCCTCTCTCCTCCAGGAGCTGATGATTCGGGAAGAACAGCTGGCAGGCCAATATGAGACCATTCTAACTGAGGCCGCACTGTTTAGTACCGTTGAAGAAATCCGCAGCACCGGATCTTTTTCTCTCGATCTCATCCTGAGTTCCCCGGAAGCCATGCACGCCGGAATTATCGGCGTCGCCCTGGGTATCCGTCCTGGCAAAGCCCTCTATATCCCCCTGGGCCATTCTTATGCCGGGGCGCCGTCCCAGTTTGCCCAGGAGCAGGTATGGAAAGTGATATCTCCGCTCCTTGGCGATGCCGACATTCTGAAACACGGCCATGATCTCAAAACAATCCAGATCGTCCTGGAAAGGAACGGCCTGTCCTTGCGCGGCCTGGGCTGCGACACCTTGATCGGCGCTTATGTCCTGAACTCCTCCCGCCGCAGTTTCGATCTTCCCGATCTTGTTCAGGACCACCTGAACCGCCGCATCATGACCGTAAAGGAGATTGCCGGCAGCGGCGTCAAACAGCTCCCCCCGGACATCATCCCCGTGGATAAAATGGGGCCATACGCCTGCCTGAGGGCCGACGCGGTCTTGTCACTTGTCACCTCCCTGTCCGATGCGTTAGCCAGGGAACAGCTAATCGGGCTCTTTCGGGACTTGGAGACACCCCTGATCCCCATCCTCGCCGGGATGGAACAAAAGGGCGTCCTGATCGACAGCGAGCTGTTGCGCGCCATGTCCCGGGAGATGCAGCAGTTATTGGAAATTTCAGCAGACAAGATCTATCGCCTCGCCGGAGAGAAATTCAACATTCAGTCGCCTAAGCAGCTCCAGCAGATTCTCTTCGACAAACTCAGGTTAGCCAAAGGGAAAAAGACCAAGGAAGGTTACTCCACCGATGTAGATGTCCTTTCCAGCCTGGCCAGGCATCATGAACTCCCTGCGGAGATCCTGGCCTACCGGAGCATCTCCAAACTGAAATCAACCTATATCGACGCCCTGCCGGCCCTCGTCCACCCGCAGACGGGGCGGGTCCATACATCCTATAACCAGGCCGTAGCCGCAACAGGCAGGCTTTCGAGCAGCAATCCCAATCTGCAAAATATCCCCATCCGGACTATCGAGGGCAAGCGGATCCGTCAGGCCTTCATCGCACCGGCGGGGCGCAGGCTGATCTCCGCTGACTATTCCCAAATTGAGCTGCGGGTCCTTGCCCACCTCTCGGAGGACCGGACCTTGATCGACGCCTTCCACTCCGGAGAAGATATCCACAGCCGCACCGCCTCGACAATTTTCGGCGTCTTTCCCGAATTGGTAAACGAGGAGATGCGCCGCCAGGCCAAGGTCATCAATTTCGGCATCCTTTACGGCATGAGCGCCTTCGGCCTCGCCAAGGAGCTCAACCTGACGCAGAAACTCGCCCAGGCCTATATCGATGAATATTTCCGGAAATATGAAGGGGTTAAATGCTACCTCGACCAGATCCTGACGCAGGCACGGCAGGATGGCTACGTCTGCACCCTGCTGAACCGACGCCGCTACCTTCCAGAAATTAACGCCGCCAATGCCAACATTCGCCAGTTTGCCGAGCGCATGGCCGTCAACACCCCCATTCAGGGCACGGCGGCAGATCTCATAAAATTGGCCATGATCCGTATCGCCGGAAAACTCCAGATACAAAACCTGACGGCGGCCATGATCATGCAGGTTCATGACGAACTGGTTTTCGAAGTCCCGGAGGAGGAAGTCGAAACCGTAATTACGCTGGTCAAGGAAGAAATGGAACAGGTCATGGTTTTACGGGTTCCCCTGAAAGTCACTGTCAATTACGGGCGCAACTGGGACGACGCCCACTGATGGGGTCACAATAGGGGGTCAGGCTTACTAATAGACATTTGAAATCAAATGTCTATTAGTAAGCCTGACCCCCTATTTACCAAATGTCTGTTAGTAAGTCTGACCACATTATTTTTGTTGACTTTTCCCCTATCTTGCGGCAGAAATCTTCCTGCCGCTGGAGGGCCGGGATCTTTATATCCCGGCTTCTTATTTTAAGCGGGCTTGGAGAAATGTTACATGGCATACTTAAGGCATCATGGCAGAATCAGATCTCTCCTGCTGATCTTTTTTCTCATCGGTGTGTGGATCCCCCTTGAGGTTCGGGCTACGGAAAAGACGATCCAGAACCGTGTACCACCGGCATCTCCTTCCCTGAAACCGGCAAACAGCCCCTCCTTCCTGGAAATGCAGATATACACGGATATCCAGAAAGCCATTCTTAACCGCCTGCAAATCGGGAATGGGTCCATAAAATCTGCAAAAGGCGTCGTCTCCTTGAGAGAGCGGTTTTACAGTGAGCGTCAGTTTCAGCCTGCCTGGATTCGCGACAAAACGGTTTCTGATCAGGCCCAGCGACTCCTTCAGGTCCTCAGGGAGGCGGACCGGGAAGGTCTCAATCCCCTTGATTACCGGGTTGATCAGGTAGAATCCCTTCTGACTCAGTTCAAGCAGCGGCAAAATGGCAGCAATTACATCAGTTTGGAAACATGGGCTGATCTGGACGTGATGTTGACCGATGCCTTTTTTTCCTACAGCACCCATGTATCCACGGGTCGTCTCGATCCGGGGAAATGGTTTTATCAATGGATTCCCTATCGCCGCTCCGTGGACCTTGTCCAGGTCATCAATGAGGCGCTGGACAAGAAAGATGTGGAAGGCGCGTTGAAAAGCCTCCCACCGCGTTATCCTGCTTATGCACAACTGCGGACGGAACTGGCCAATTACCGGCGGATTGCCGCCGACGGCGGCTGGGCTGTCATCCCGGAAAAAACAACTCTCAAAAAAGGAAGCAACGGGCGGGCAGTTACTCTCCTTAAGCACCGCTTGGTCATCTCCGGCGATCTGGATGGGGCGACTCTGGGATTGGACGAACATTTCGACGGTATTCTGCAGGGGGCACTGCAAAGGTTTCAGGAGAGACATGGCCTCAACGCAACCGGCTTCATGGGTGAAGAAACCAGAAAGGCATTGAACTTCTCCGTTGAGAAACGCATCCGCCAGATCGAATGGAACATGGAAAGATGGCGCTGGCTTCCCGACGAACTCGGTCCGCGTTACATCATGGTGAACATTCCCGATTACCGCCTCTTTGTCGTAGAAAACCAGGTCACGATCATGTCCATGAAAACCGTGGTCGGAAAACTAACCCAGCCTACGCCCGTCTTTATGGATAATATGAGCTACCTGGAACTCAACCCGACCTGGAATCTACCCAATTCTATTGTCGCGGAAGAGATGATTCCCAAGGTCAAGAAGGATCCCGATTTTTTGACGAAGAAACGTATCCGCATTTATAAAAACTGGAGCCCCACGGCCAAGGAAATAGATCCCAAAACCATCGATTGGAACAAAATTAATCCCAAGAAGTTCCCATACCGGATGATCCAGGATACCGGCGTCAATCCCCTGGGCCGGATCAAATTCATGTTTCCCAACCAGTTTGACGTCTATCTCCATGATACGACACAGAAAAGCCTTTTTCAGCGGTCAAAGCGCATGTACAGTCACGGGTGCATCCGGGTGGAAAAGCCCTATGACTTGGGGGAATGGGTTTTAAAGGATGATCCTGCATGGTCGAAAATGAGACTTCTTACAGAAATAAAAAAGGGGAAAAGACAGGTGGTCAACCTTCCGAAACCTATCCCTGTCTATGTTATCTATCTGACGGCATGGTTTGACACCCGTGGTCATATCCATTTCCGGGATGATATTTACGACTATGACAAGAGCCTTGAAAAAGTTTTACAAATGTCGAATTCACCTTCCGGCAAGGGCAAAGGGTAAGCTGAAACCCTTAGGCATTCAGGGCTATTTTTGTTGACAAAATCACCTGCAAACTATAGACGCAAAAAAGGAAACTTGGCATAAAAGAGGTTTGCCAGATGCAACATGCCCTGCTGATGTGGAAGAACACCCGGATGATTGTTCTTACGGCCGTTTGCGCGGCTATCTATGCGGCAACTCTCATCGCCTTCAAAACGGTTGTTCCCATCATTCCCGGCGTCACCGAGGTCCGGGTAGCCGGCGTATTTCCCATGACCTTCGGTTTCCTTTTCGGACCGGCAGGGGCCTGGGGGCTGGCCATAGGTAATGTTATCGGCGATATTTTCGGCGGCACCCTCAGCCCCGTCTCCATCGCCGGCTTCATCGGCAATTTCCTGATGGGATACCTTCCCTA
>JALNVY010000092.1 GCA_023231165.1 Syntrophales bacterium
GTGCGGGCGGCCTGAATGCCTGCCCCTTGTGTTGCTTGACGGTTCTGCTCGTTTTCCACGGCCTGCCACTCTTTTGTCTCTCCATTAACAATGACAAAACAGGCGGCCCGGCCAAAACGACTGTCCAATAATTCCGTCCATCCGGAATTTTGTGCTGTTACCGCTATCTTCATGATCTTCCTCTCCTTCGCTGTATTCGTAGTCTTTCGGTGCAACTTGGCGCTTCTTCCCATCCTTTTTCCGTGGCCATACGCTGCCACCAGCCGCGGCATCCTGGCAGAAAAAAAGACGGGTCGCCCAGTTGGTTGGCAAAAAAGCCCGCCGCAACATCTTTCAGCTCACCCTTCAGGAAGGGAATCACGAGGATGTCCGCCCCCTCGATCATCTGCTGGGAAAAACCGGAAATGGCCCCGCACAGGAGCACCGTGATCCTAAAATCACGCAGTATTTTAATCACTTGCATGGCGGATAGCCCTGGCGGCAGGGACTCGATTTTCTGCATCTCCGGGGTGCCCGCGTTAATGATTACGAAAGAATCCGCGGAATCGAAAACCGTGGCGATATGATCTTGTGAAGCCGCTAAGGCGATGGCCATGATTATACCTATTTGTGGTCTACTGTAAGGTTTAACATTCTGGTTCGAGCAATTAGAAACTAGCAAAAGATATGCCGACAAAGAAAATATAGTAACCGTCAATTATATTATATAGTTATATGAAGATGTCGATGATTGCAATCGTCTAATAGGCGCAGATATGCAACGCTAATGAATCGGAAGGATCGCATATTTGCTATTGCATGTCCGGTTTTGAGGGAATGCTGATGCCCAGGGATTTGATCCTGCGGAAGAGGGTGCTCTTGTGGATGCCGAGCTCCCGGGCGGTTTGGGCGCGGTGCCATTGATTTTTCTTGAGGGCGTTGACCAGAAAGGCCGCTTCTATTTCCCGCAGGGAAGATGGTTGCTCCTGTGTTGCCGCCTGTTTTCCCTCCGCTTCGGACCTGAGAAACTCGGGGAGATCATATTTTTTGATCATTTCCGACTTGCAGAGAATGAAAGCCCGCTCGATGATGTTTTCCAACTCCCTGATATTGCCTGGGTAATCGTAAGCCATAAGGCAGGCCAGGGCCTCGCTGTCGACGCCCTGGAGTGTCTTGTTCTGTAAGGCGTTGAACATGCGGATGAAATGATCAACGAGGAGGGGAATGTCCGTCATCCGTTCCCGAAGGGGCGGCAGGACCAATTTGAGCACATTGATGCGATAGTATAAATCCTCCCGGAATTTGCCTTCTCTGACTAACTCCTGAAGATCGCGATTGGAGGCGGTGATTATACGGGCATCATGGCGGATGCTCTCTACGCCCCCCAGGGGCTCGTAGGTTTTTTCCTGAAGCACCCGGAGGAGCCGCACCTGCATGGCCGGGGATGTGTCCCCGATTTCATCAAGAAATATGGTTCCCCGGTCGGCCAATTTGAAACGTCCCGGTTTATCCTTTTTCGCGTCTGTAAAGGCCCCTGCTTTGTAGCCGAAGAGTTCCGCCTCTAAAAGCGCGTCCGGCAGGGCGGCGCAGTTGACGGCAACGAAGGAGCGGTTTTTGCGGGTGCTGAGTTGGTGGATCGCCCGGGCAACGAGTTCCTTCCCTGTCCCGCTTTCTCCCTGCAACAGCACCGTGCTGGTGCTGGCGGCTACGTCGGGGAGGAGATCGAAAAGATCCTGCATCTTGTGACTCTTGGAGATGATGTCCTGAAAGGTGTATTTTCCCTCTAACTTTTTCCGGAGATCCGCTTCCCGGCTGATGTTCCGGAAAGTCTCCACGGCTCCGATCACCTCTCCCGTTTCATCCTTCAGCAGAGCGGTGGAAATGCTTACGGGCAGGCGTCGGCCCTTGGCGTTGATTATATAGACGGTGCGGTTTATCACTTCCCTGCCCGTTTCTTTTGTGTACCGGAGGACGCATTGCCGGTCACAGACGTCGGCCTTCAGGACCTCCCGGCATGACTGGCCGACAGCTTCCTCTCGGGAAACACCGGTGATTTCCTCGGCGGCACGGTTGAAAGAGGTGATCCGCCAGTCGTGATCAACGGTAAAGACACCGTCAGCGATGGAATCAAGAATTGTGTCGATACGTATATGCATCTTCAGTGGCTTTGCAAGGATCCGATTTCAGAAGGTTTATGAACGCCGGATACGGTGACAATGCCGGTTATCAATTCCGGCGGGGTGACATCGAAGGCCGGGTAATATGCCTGCACCCGGTCACCGGTGATTCGCGTCCCCTGGAATTCGAGGACCTCCCGGGGATCCCGCTCCTCAATGGGGATTTCATGTCCCCGCAGGGCGCAACGATCGGGACCGCCATAGCCGAGGATATAAGAAGTAATCCCCAGATGCCGCGCACAGATGGCCAACTGCATGGTCCCCGCCTTGTTGGCCACGGCGCCATCCATGGCGATCCGGTCCGCTGCGGCAAAGACCTTCTGAATCATTCTTTTGGACATGCAATAGGCCGCCATGTTGTTGGTGATCAGGGTGGTGTCGATTCCCATTTCGCTCAGAGACCAAGCCGTCAGTCTGGTCCCCTGGAGATAGGGCCGCGTCTCCGTACAGATCGCTTTCATATCCTTGCCGTTTTCTTTTGCAACTTGAACATGTAAAGCAGCCCTGCCCCGGCAAAACAATGGGTGAGCACCGTATCTCCGGAGGCAAGCAGGGTTTCCGCCTGTCTGCCCGTAGCCTGGGAGATCTCCCGCTGGCGGGACAGGCTTTTTTTCAGGACCTCAAGAATTATCTCCGAGGCCTTCCTGACCCTATCCAGAAGCTTCCCCAGCAGGACACCGAGATGAAACCCCGTCGGCCGGGTGGCGCAAAGGCGGTCGGCAGCCTGCTTGAGTCCCGCCATATCACGACCGCTGTTTTGCCTCTCGAACTCTCGTGCGGCAAGATGCAAGCCGTATCCGGCTGTGATCGCAATATCTCCAGTTCCCTGGGCCAACATCTGCTCAATGGCCCGGGCCACTTCCACATGGTCGATGCAATACACCTCTGCTTCGGAACGGGGGAAGATGCGCCGATCAATTATGATCAGTGCATCTTCCCCCTCTAGATAAACATTGTTCTCCAGATGCATTAATAAAGGCTCAGTCAAGATTTTCATTTCCCTTTTTTTATTCTGAATTAAATTGATCGACCCTAAGCGCTATCATGCCTCATAAATACAGTTTTTCAAAAAGATTCGAGGAATCCCAGGAAAATGAACTATCATAGTCCTTTCAGTCATGCAAACGGGGATTCAACAATAAGGATAAAAACATCTTGACTTTATCTAATTGATTAGGCTTTTAGTGATCCGGATAGATGGTTTTATTTTCTGTCCAAGCAGTCCCAAAGCACAATTTTTTGTACGGTCGCCTCCCTGAGCGGGAAAAGGAATACACGAACGGAGACTGACAAAGATGGCTTCCCAGATCCGACAAGTCGAAGAAAACCAGCTCCAATTGTTTGAAAAGCTAATCAGATCCGAACAGGAAAAATCCGTCATCCTCGATTCGATGACCGAGCTTGTTCTGTATCTGGACACGGATTTACGAGTTATCTGGGCAAACAAGGCCATGCATGACGCCTTCCAGTTAGCGAACGGTCAACTGAATAAAAAACACTGCTATCAAGCCCTCCATAATAGAAATAAGGTATGCAGCGTCTGTCCGGCCGAAAAAACCCTGAAAACCGGTAAACCCCACGAGGTAGTGGATTTTTTGTCTTACCGGAAGAATTGGGTGCTCCGTAGTTACCCGGTCCGTAATAAAAAGGGAACTCTCACCGGGATTGTAGAAATCGTTACCGACATCACGGAGCGCCGCCGGGCCGAAGAGGCATTGAGACAGTCGGAGCAGCAGTATCGTGAGCTCTTCGAAAATGCTAACGACATCATCTTTATTCTTGATTTTGACGGCAAGATCCTGTCCGGCAACGCTGCTGCTGCAAAAACTTACGGCTACGAACCGGAGCAACTCAAAGGTCTGAACATAGCTGACCTCCTGCATCGGGATGATCTTTCCGTGGTTCGGGACCTTCTTAAAAAGAAGAGCGACGATGAGGAAGTGCCGTCGCCTCAGGAATTCCGGACTTGTACGAAAGACGGCGAGACGGTATGGCTGGAAGTTAACACCCGGATCATGAAGGAAAACGGCAGAAGCATCTCCATTCACGGTATTGCCCGCAACATAACGGAACGGAAAAAAATGGAAGAAGACCTGAAAAAGAGAGAAAGGGAGCTCTCTGAAAAATCAAGGAATCTTGAAGATGCAAACACCGCGCTTAAAGTCCTTCTCAAGCGTAGAGAAGAAGATAAGACGGAACTGGAAGAAAAAGTGCTGTGCAACATGAGAGAACTGATCCTGCCTTATGTTGACAATCTGAAACTCTCTTCCATCGACAGCCACCAATTGAATCAATTGACGATCCTCGAGGGTCACATCAATGAGATCATTTCCCCGTTCCTGCGCACCCTGTTCTCCAAATACCCCAATCTCACGCCCATGGAAATCAAGATTGTAAATTTTATTAAAGAAGGACGAACAACCAAGGAAATGGCAGAACTGCTCCATATCTCGGCCCGAACGATCGAGGTTCACCGGGACAATATCAGAAAAAAAGTTGGCTTGAGGAGTAGGAAAATCAATCTCCGCTCCTATCTGCTCTCTATATAGTAATCCCGCCCCATCTCGATTATTTGAATACATAGTCAATTTACGTATACTATACGTAAATTTTCAGTATTGCATTTTAGTGAAATCAGTGGTTCCATCCTCTGCAAATATAGAATGCGTGGAGTATTTTCAGGGGGAGCCAATATCTTTTAACCTATCATAATTAAGGAGGGAAAATTATGACGCGTGAGGAAAAAATCGAGGAAATCCGCCAACGTGCCCGGAAGAATTTTTCTTTGGGTTATAATTGCGCGGAATGTGTCACCGAGGCGGTCTTAACTCTGGTGGATACAGGGTTGCCTCCCGAAGTAAAGAAAGTTGCGACGGGATTTGGCGGCGGCATCGGGCTTTATGGTGACACATGCGGCGCCCTTGCCGGCGCGGTACTGGCCGTCAGCGCCGTACACGGCAGAAGCAGCCTTCCCGAGGGCGAAGGGAAAGAAGTGGCCATGAAGTCCAAGGAACAGCTCTACGGCAAACCCGGTCTTTACCGGTTGTTCAATATCATCCCCAATCGGATTCACGAGAAATACGGCAAGACTCTATGCCGTGATTTCACTGCCCAGTGGCAGTCCAGTTGGCTTTGCCGCGATCATGCACTGTTCTGTCGCGAACTCATAACTGATGCGGCGGGCATTGCGGCTGAGCTTATCCTATCCGACAAGGATGAAATTGCTTCGAAGCCCTTTGCAAAAAACGTTGAAAATTTAAAAGACTGAAGGAGATCAGAATAATGAATCAAAAGATGGTCGTCATCGGCGGCGGGGCGGCGGGCCCTTCCACGGCTGCAGAGGCCAAGCGGAGAGACAGATCCCTCGATGTCACCATGATCGAGGGAGGAGATTTTGTGTCCTATGCCGCGTGACCGATGCCCTATTACATCGGCGATGTAATCAAGGACTACAAAAAACTAGTAATCAGGACACCGGAAGATTTTCAGAAGAACGGCATCAATGTAAAGATCAGGACCCGCGTTGAAGATATCGATTCCCAAAAAGGACTGGTCCGCCTATCCGATGATTCCAGTCTCCCCTTCGATATCCTTGTTATGGCTACGGGAGCTGACGCCGTCCGTTTGGACATCCCGGGAGCCGATTTGGACGGGGTCTTCGTACTCAGAAACCTGATGGACGCCCTCCGGCTCAAAACCTACCTAAACGAGAAAGAGTGCCGCAAAGCAGTTATTATCGGCGGCGGATACATCGGGATGGAGATGTGCGAGGCCATGAAAAACCTTGGTATCCAGACGACGGTCCTCGACATGCTGCCCCGTCCCGTTATCCGCTGGGACGCCGAGTTTGCCAAGCTGATCCTGGATGAGCTGGGGAAAAACAATGTACCGTTTCTGCCGGAAACAAGGCCCCTCGCCATTGAAAAGGGAACAGGAAGCCGCCTCGCCCTGAAGACGGACAAGGGGGATCTGGATGCCGACGTGATTCTGATGGGAGTGGGCACCCGTCGTAGTGTGGCCCTGGCTAAGGCCGCGGGGATAGAAATGGGCGAAAGCGGCGCCATCAAAGTGGATTTCCGACAGCAGACATCCCGCGAGGGGATCTATGCCGTCGGCGATTGTTGCGAGGTCTTTCACAAGGTTGCCGGGCGCTGGGTATATTATCCCCTGGGGGACATTGCCAACAAACAGGGGCGTGTCGCCGGGCAGAATATCGGAGGACGCCCGACGGAATTTCCCGGTATTGTGGGCGCCCAATCGTTCAAGGTCTTCAATCTTGAGGTAGGAGCTACGGGGCTTACGGAGGAAGAGGCGTTAACGTACGGATTTCAGCCCGTCAGCGCCATGATCTGGGGACTTCCCATCGGCCGGCCCATGGCGAAGGGAGAAAAGCTGGGGGTAAAACTGGTTGCCGACAAGACCACGGGAAGGCTACTGGGTGGCCAGTGCATCGGCGAGAAAGGGGCCATTCAGCGGATTGTCGGCTTGTCTGTCGCCCTGTGGTCCGGCTTGCCCATCGAAGAAGTTGGTTATTTGGACCTTCCCTACGCCCCGCCTTTCGGCGGCGCCTGGGATGCCATCCATGTCGCTGCCCAGGAACTTATGAAAAAAATGTAATTTTAATGATCCAGGAAGAGAAATATCAGTGATCTCATGAGGAGGAGGAACAAACGTGGCGTCAAAAAGTAACGACCGGGGTGTGGAGATCATGGCCGCCAGTATCGACGGTAAGGCTTGCGGAAACTATGAGGGCCTTGCCGGGACATTTGCCAGCTTTGCCGATTCCTGTCTCCGCCATAAAACGCTTCCGGGATTTTATAGAACGGACCTTACCGTGGAGGCAGAATTGAAGGGCCGGCGTCTACATCTGGTCCTACCGGGAAAGCGAACACCGGCAGAGCTGATGGAGATCCTGGATACAGCCCTACTTAACATAGTTGCCTTTCCCTGCACAGAGGGCAAGGCGGAATGTTTCATAGAAGTCAAATCTGAAAAATAAAAGGAGAAAAAGGAGGAGATTATGGCTTTAAAAACGGCAAAGCAGTATCTGGACACGATTAAAAAGATGAAACCCCGCGTTTATATCGGCGGGAAATGGGTAACGAACCTGCTGGGACATCCCGTGACTAAATCCATGGTCATGGCTAACTCCGCCATTTACGGCCTGGCGGAAGATCCGGCCCACAAAGAAGTCATGGTGGCAACATCCCATCTGACGGGGGAGCCGGTTAACCGCAACCTCAATGTCGCCCGGAACATCCACGACCTGGATATGCGCCAGGAGATGGCCCTCCTCACGAGCCAGACCGTGGGTACCTGCAACTATCGCTGTGTCGGCTGCGACGCCCTCAACAGTCTGGCCTCCACGACCTGGGAGATGGACCAGACCCTGGGGACAAAATACAATGAGAGATTCAACAAGTGGCTCGCCTACGCCCAGGCCAATGATCTGGCCGTCTCCGGCGCCATCACCGACGCCAAGGGGGACCGGAAGAAAAGGCCCTCTCAGCAGGATGATATCGATACCTTCGTTCATCTCGTCGAGAAACGCGACGACGGGATTGTGGTCCGGGGGATCAAGGTCAGCCAGAGCGGCGCTATCGGCTCCCATGAAACCCTGGTCCTTCCCGGCGGATCGCTAAAAGAGGGAGAAGAAAAGTTCGCCCTCGCCTTTGCCGTCCAGAACAGCGTTCCGGGTCTATCCTACATCTGCCAGTACAACGCCTACTCAGCGGAGCGGGAGGCTTGCGACAATGAAGATGAACTGGGAAATCCACTCTATGGTCAGCGGGAGACCTCGACAATGTATTTTGATAATGTCTTCATTCCCTGGGAGCGGGTTTTCCTTTGTGGTGAAACCAAGTACTGCGGAAAAATGGTAACCCGGTTTGCCAAGGCCCACCGGATGAACTGCGGTGGGGCCTGCAAAGTGGGATTCGCCGACCTGATCATCGGCGGCACCATGATGGCGGCGGAATACATCGGCGTGGAGAAGATCCCCCATATCCAGGAGAAGATCGTCGATATGATCCGTTACAGTGAGACATCCCATGCCTGCGCCATTGCTGCGGCCATGCGGGGCCGGGAGGAACCTAAGGGATCGGGAGTCTTCCTGCCCGATGATCTTTTCGGCAATGCGGCCAAGCTCAATATCGCCCATGGCTTCTGGGAGATCATCAAGAACGCCGGCGATATCGGCGGCGGACTGGTGGTAACCGCGCCAAGGCTGAAGGACCTGGAGGACCCGGAGGTAGGTCCCGTGCTGAAGAAGGCCTTCGGGGCGGCGGCGCCGGCGGACAAGCGCATGAAGGTCGCCAAGTTCCTCCAGCACTGGACGGCGGGACTCCATGGAGTGGGGACGTGGCACGGCGCCGGGGCGCCCCAGGGCCAGCGGTTTATGTTTACCCTCCTGACGGATTTCGAGGCCAAAAAGAAGATGGCCAAGAAACTTATGGGCATGAAAGAAGAGTAAATAATATCCCGTCCGGATAGCGCACCTTTTCATTATTCCCCTCCAAAATGCCGGAGGGGAATAATTTATTTTTGATCTGCAATCATCATCCTTCCCATCCTTTTTTCCTTGACAAACTGTCTGTTTCGTAATACCAGAACATACGGTACAGAAGAACACCTTATAGATTTAATCATAGACAATTGTCTGGATAATTTGGTGATTTCTATTAAAAACGCTCCTCTTTTGGTTCATTTACTCACCTGCAACTTGCTTATGGCAACGGGATACTTCTCGCGTGCAACGCTCATGAACAAGTATCATAAAGTATTATGATCTTCAGGATGTTGGTAAGGTTTTATGATCAGGTATTTTAAAGGTTTCATGAAACATTTTAAAAAGGAGGGTGTAGCGTATGTACTTTGCAGCGGAAGTGCTGGCAAGCTCCAGCACGCTCAAACAGAAGTGGGAGGACGAGGTTCGCAAGAGCGTCGCCAAGGTCGCCGATCAGAAAC
>JALNVY010000093.1 GCA_023231165.1 Syntrophales bacterium
GATCCCTGTTCCCCTGTCGATCTTACATAATAACGCCCGGCTTCCCAGCGGACCTGCCCGCGCATGAAATAGCGCATTCCTTCTTTTTTCGCAAGATCCTCTTCCAGGGTGGCCCGGATCATTTTCCGGTAAAGATTCTTATGTCCCATCATCTTAAGTATGGTTGGACGGACGAACTGCTCAAAGGAAATCATGGAAGAAACAGGATTACCAGGCAGTCCAAAGACCGGAACGCCCTGAATAGAACCGAAGGCCAGGGGTTTGCCGGGACGCATCGCTACCTGCCAGAATTGCATGGCGTTGCCCACTTCTTTCATAATGTCCTTGACGAGGTCATAATCCCCGACGGAGACGCCGCCCGAAGAGATGATCAGGTCCGCCCGGGTAGCTGCCCGGAATTTCTCGATCAGGTTTTCCCGCCGGTCTTTCACGATTCCCAATTGCAGGACGGCGGCGCCGCTTTCCATGACCTGGGCGGCGGTGGCGTAGCTGTTGCTGCTGATAATCTTCCAGGAAGAGGGCGGTTCGTCGATATCGACGAGCTCGTCGCCCGTGGCTAGGATGGCCACCACCGGTCGCTGATAGACAGAGACGAAGGAGCGTCCCAGGGCGGCCAGCATCCCTACTTCCGCCGGACGGATGACGGACCCGCTGAAGATGACTGTTTCGCCTTCCTGGACATCCTCGCCGGCAAGGCGAATGTCCAATCCCTGCCTGGC
The DNA here is from genome assembly GCA_023231165.1 of Syntrophales bacterium. Lineage (GTDB taxonomy): Bacteria > Desulfobacterota > Syntrophia > Syntrophales > UBA8958 > UBA8958. Next base: position 720 of record JALNVY010000093.1, read on the forward strand.
TTCGACATGGATACGGACCTGATGGCCGTCCTTTTGGGTGTCTTCCATGCGGACAACGGCGTCGGCCCCTTCCGGGAGGGGAGCGCCGGTCATAATCCGGGAGGCCTGACCTGCAGCAATGGCCTTCCGGGGGACTGTTCCTGCCGGTATGTCCTCAATGACGTTCAGAATTACCGGACTTGTACTTTTTGCTCCCCCCGTATCGCGGGCACGGACGGCGTAACCGTCCATAGAGGAATTGTTTGTCGGCGGGAGGTGACGGGGGGCGACGATATCCTCTCCCAGAACCCGTCCCAAGGCCGCCAGGATGTTCACTTTCTCCACAGGCAGCGGGACGACGTTAGCGAGAATGGTCTTCAGAGCTTCATCAACACGGATCATGTTGGAGAAACTATATGAAAAGAGAGGTCTTGTCAACCATTACCCATTTTGCTCTTGAAGAAAAGCTGTTTATATTATAGGGAGACCTCCTTAAAATGAAAAATAATAATCAGGGTGTGCAGATGGATAAAAAAGAGATTCAGGATAAGATCCGCAAGCTGCTAAAAGACAGGAACGCTATCCTGCTGGCCCATTACTATCAGCGGGATGAAGTGCAGGAAATTGCCGACTATCTGGGAGATTCCCTGGGCTTGAGCATGGAGGCGGCCAAGACGGATGCCACGGTGATTGTCTTTGCCGGGGTTCATTTCATGGCGGAAAGCGCTTCCATACTTTCTCCGGGTAAAACGGTTCTTCTGCCCCGGGCCGAGGCCGGCTGTCCCCTCGCCGACATGATAGCGGTCGAGCAGCTCCTGGCGGCAAAGCGGCAATACCCCGACGCCACGGTGGTTACGTACATCAATTCCTCAGCGGAAATCAAAGCCCACAGCGATATCTGCTGCACCTCCGCCAACGCCCTGAAAGTGGTGCAATCGATTCCGGGGGAGGGACGGGTCCTGATGATTCCCGACGGCAATCTGGCCCGCTATGTCGCCCAAAGGACAAAAAAGGCGATCATCCCCTGGGAAGGATTTTGTCCCATCCACCATCACCTGATGGCAGCGCAAGTCAGTCGTATCAAGGCAATCCATCCCGACGCCGTTTTTGCCGCTCATCCTGAATGCAGCCTCGAAGTCCTGGCGCTTGCCGATTTTGTTGGAAGTACCACCGCCATTCTTAGTTACGCCGGGGAACCTCAGGTCCTCAAATTAATCGTCGGCACGGAAAGCGGCATCTTCTGCCAACTCCAAAGCCGCTACCCGGGAAAGGTTTTTATCCCGGCCTCGGAAGAGATGCTCTGTGAAGACATGAAACATACCACCCTCGCAGATATCCTGGCCTCCCTGACGGAGATGAAGCACATCGTCAAGGTTCAGGAAGCAGTAAGGATTCCCGCAAAGCGGGCCTTGGACCGGATGCTGGAGCTATCTTGATTTCCTGAGATGAAGAAGATTATACGGCAGGCGATAAAGAGTTCCGATCCAGCCTTGGCAGACCTGCAGGGACGGATCGGTCGCGGGGATAAATCCATTTCTGTCCATGGTGTGGAAGGGGCGGCGAAGTCCCTTTTAATGGCCCTGCTGCATCGACAAACCTCCAGACCTCTGTTGATCATTACCCCTACGGAGAAGGAAGCGAAGCAATGCTGCCGCGATCTGTCCTTTTTTGCCGGGACCGGTAAAGTGTTTCTCTATTCCCCCTGGGAGGTTGTCTCGACGGACCTCTTTGCCTGGCAACGGGAGGTGGAATTGTCGCGAAGCGAGGTTCTCTGCCGCCTTCTGGCCGAGGAACCCGTTATGGCCGTTGTTCCCGTGAAGGCGCTGCTCCAGAAAGTACCTCCCAAGAAGACTATCGCCGCTTATATCCGTCCGGTCGCGATGGGGGATTTCATCGACCGGGACAAATGGATTCTCCACCTCCTCCAAGGAGGATATCACCGCGTTTCCCTTGTGGAAGGGAAAGGCGAATTCGCTGTCCGCGGCCATGTTATCGATGTGTTTCCCCCGATCGCATCTCACCCCTTCCGTCTCGAGTTTATCGGAGATGAAATCGAATCCATCCGGCAATTCGACCCCGTATCTCAGCGATCAAAAAAAGAGGTGGTCGAATTTCTATTGGCGCCGGCGAGAGAAATCGTCATGACCGCGGAACGTCAAAGCCTCGGGATCCAGCATATCAAGGTACGGGCCAACGATCTGGGGCTGCCGCGCCTAATAAAGGACCGGCTGGTGGAGCGGATGGCCAACGGCCTGACCATGTCCATCAACCCCCTGCTCCTCCCTCTCTTCTATGATGATGCGGAGCAGCCAGGTTTTCTCCTGGATTACTTTTCCCCCGATGGATTGCTGATCTTTGACGATACCATGGCGATCGGACGTTCCCGGGAGGGCCTCGAGAACGAGATCGACCGACTCCTCATGAAGGCCCATCAAGAGGAAAGGTTTTATCTGGAAAGGGAGGCCCACTATTGGACTGGCGACGTCCTTCCGGGGACCACGGCAGGTTTCCAGAGCCTTCATTTCGATAACCTTGCCCTTGGCATTCACCCGGATGGCGTGGCTTTTCACATCTCGACCGATACGGGAGTCAAATCCGGGCTTCAGGTACAGGATGATGCAGGAGAGATCCTTTTTCCCCTTGCCGAGCGGATCAGGGAATGGATTCGGGATGCTTATCAGGTATTTTTCCTCTGTAGCGGTTCCGAGGGTCGGCAACGCATGGTTCAGCTCTGCGAAACGTATCAGCTTCCCTATCAGCTCCTGCCTGCAGATCAGCCCTTTTTAGAGAGTTTTTCCCCGTCAACGGGTCAGGGCGGTCTTGGCATCTGTGCAGGCAGGATTTCCAGCGGGGTCATTTACGAGGCCCTGCGCCTCATCCTGATTTCCGATGAGGAGATCTATGGGCAAAAGATCGCCATCCGGCGTGCGCGGCCTGCCAGGGAGGGCTACTTCCTTAAATCCTTCGGGGAACTCAGGGAAGGGAACTACGTCGTACACAAGGAACACGGCATTGGCCTGTACCGCGGTCTCCAGAAGATTGCCGTGGAAAGCATCGAGAATGACTTCCTCCTCATTGAATACCTCGACCAGGACAAGCTTTATATTCCGGTTGATCGTCTGGATCAGATCCAGCGCTATTTAGGCCCCGAAGGGGCGGCGCCGAGAATGGACCGGCTGGGCGGAACTTCATGGGAAACGGTCAAGGAGCGGGTAAAAAAGTCCATCCGCGATGTGGCGGAGGAACTGATGGCTGTCTATGCCGCCCGGGAAGTCATGGACCGCCAATCCTTTTCACCGCCGGACCGGCTTTACAATGAATTCTGCGCCGTCTTTGAATACGAGGAAACCCCGGACCAGGCCCGGGCGATTGAAGACATCCATCTCGATATGAGCCGGACCAAGCCCATGGATCGACTGATCTGCGGCGACGCAGGCTTCGGGAAAACGGAAGTGGCGCTACGGGCCTCGTTCCGGGCCGTCATGGAGGCAAAGCAGGTCGTGATTCTCGTACCGACGACCATCCTGGCGGAGCAGCACTACCAGACCTTTTCCCGGCGTTTCCGTGATTATCCCGTCCGGGTGGAGGTCCTCAACCGTTTCCGGACCAAGGCCGAGCAGACGAAGATTGTGGAAGGAATCAACAGGGGAACCGTGGATATCGTCGTCGGGACCCATCGGCTCCTCCAGAAAGATATCCAATTCAAGGACCTGGGGCTGGTCGTTATCGACGAGGAACAGCGCTTTGGCGTGACTCACAAGGAAAAACTCAAAAAGCTCCGGACCCTTGTTGATGTCCTGACACTGACGGCGACGCCGATTCCCCGGACCCTCCATCTCTCCCTCGTCGGCATTCGCGATTTGTCCATTATCAATACGCCTCCGGAAGACCGTCAACCGATAAAAACTTATGTCATCGAGTTCAACGAGGATATTATTAAGGAGGCGATCCATGGCGAACTGGATCGGCAAGGCCAGGTCTTCTTTCTCCACGACCGGGTCCGCTCCATCTACTCAATGGCCAGATTCATTGAAAAGCTGGTTCCGCGAGCCCGGGTGGCGGTGCTCCACGGGCAGATGAAGGCCGCAGAGATCGAGGCGACGATGGTGCGTTTTATCCAGAAGGAGGTCAATGTCCTGGTCTGTACGACCATCATCGGTTCCGGAGTGGATATTCCTTCGGCCAATACCATGATCGTCAATCGCGCCGACCGCTTTGGCCTCGCTCAACTCTACCAGATCCGGGGCCGCGTAGGCCGGGCGAAAGAGGAAGCCTGTGCCTATCTCCTCGTTCCAAAAGGGGCCATGCTTTCGCGGGATGCCCAGAAACGCCTGCAGGTGATTATGGAATTTTCGGACCCGGGATCGGGCTTCCGGATCGCTTCCAATGATCTTGAGATTCGCGGGGGCGGCAGCCTCTTGGGCGTTTCCCAGTCCGGTCATGTATCGGCGGTTGGTTATGAGTTGTATACGGAACTTATGGAGAAAACGATTCGGGAACTCAGGGGCGAGCCGGTCATCAACGAGGAAGTCAAACCGGAAATCAATTTGGGAATACCGGCCATGATCCCCTCCGGTTACATGCCCGATGAACAGCGGCGTCTGGTGACCTATAAACGGGTTTCCCTTGCCGCTGGCGAGGAGGACCTTGCCGAGATCCGTGCGGAACTCATGGATTGCTACGGCTATGTTCCTCTAGAAATTGACAACCTTTTGGAAGTAATCCGGATCAGAAATCTTCTCAAAGAACTCAAAGGCAAGAAAATGGGCTACGATGGAAAGCAACTCGTGGTTGTTTTTCAGCCGGACAGCCCCATCGATCCGGCCAGGATTCTCATGCTGTCCCGGACCGTGGCCAAAGGGGTGAAACTTACCCCGGACTTCAAGCTTATTGTCCCCCTGCCTGGTTTGACGGGAATGAAGATTACAGCGGCAATAAAGGATCTACTGCTATCCTTGAAAGGCGATGATTCCCGACGTCAATCTTAAGAGGATCATCTCGATGGGAAATCTGCCGAATCCTTAGCTATGGTAAAAAAGGCATGATCGTGATAAACGTTTTGGTCTGAAATTGAGACCTTTTTTAATGGGGGATGTTATGAAAAAGATTTGCCTGGCAATAGCCATGGGGATGCTGATGATAGCGGCGGTTATTCCGGTTTCCGGAGAAGTTGTAGATCGGATTGTTGCCATTGTGAACGATGACGTCATCACCCTATCGGAACTGAACAACGCCTTCGATCCCTATATGAAGAGGATTGAAGCGGGCGTCGCTGCGGGTAAGGATAGGGACAAGGTTGTTGACGAGGGGAGAACGACGATCCTGAACAGGATGATTGATAACAAGCTCATCGAGCAGGAAGCAAAAAAATCCGGCATTGTCATCAAGGAAGATGAAGTCATGGGCGTCATCAGGGATATGCTGAAGAGCAGAAAAATGGAGATGCCGGACCTCCTGCAAGCACTAAGTAAAGACGGAATGACCTTTGACGGTTATAAACAGGAACTAAAGGAGCAAATACAGCGACAACAACTTGTTCGCAGAGAGATTCGCTCCAAGCTTGTCGTCACTGATGACGAAATTGGAGATTATTACCGGCAGCACCGTGATGAATATGAGGGCAAAGAGGCGATACGTATCAAGCAGATCCTCCTTCCGGTTCCCCCAGGGACTGACCAGGCTATCCGTGAACGGGCACGGGAACTTGCCGAAAGTATTATTAAGAAGATCAAGAACGGCGAGCCCTTTGATGCCCTTGTAGCCCAATTCTCCCAAGGTCCGGCAACTGCCGCCGGCGGCGACATCGGATTTGTGGAAAAGGGACACATGCTGCCGGAGGTGGAAAAGGTTGCCTTGAATCTGGAGATCGGCGACGTCAGCCCGGTCATTGAATCTTCCCAGGGTTTCTATATTATTCAGGTTGTCGACAAGCGTGGGGCCGGCTTGAAGCCCATTACCGAGGTCCGTCAGGAAATCCAGAGGAAACTGGAAGATGAAAAGGCGGCCAAGAAATTTGACCAGTGGGTTATAGATCTTCGCAGCAAGTCGCTCGTCGATATCAAGCTCTGACATATATGGACTTTATCCGGATTAAGGGCGCTTCCCAGCATAACCTCAAACATATAAATATCGATATCCCCCGGGATCAACTGGTGGTGATTACCGGTGTCAGCGGGTCCGGGAAATCCTCCCTGGCCTTTGACACCATTTACGCCGAGGGCCAACGGCGCTATGTGGAGTCCCTTTCCGCCTATGCCCGTCAATTCATCGGTCAGATGGACAAGCCGGATGTAGAATCCATCGAAGGACTCTCCCCGGCGATTGCCATCGAACAGCGGACAGCGAGTCATAATCCCCGTTCCACCGTCGGCACGGTTACGGAAATATATGACTATCTGCGCCTGCTGTATGCCCGGATCGGGATTCCCCATTGCTATCAGTGTGGAAGGGAAATCCGCTCCCAGACCATCGATATGATGGTCGATGCCATCCTCGCTTTTCCGGAGAAAACAAAGTTTAATATCCTGGCCCCGATTGCGAGAGGGAAAAAGGGGGAGTTTCATAAGGAATTAAAGAAACTTCTGAAGGACGGCTTCGTCCGTATCCGGGTAGATGGAGAGATCAGGGAATTAGCCGATGACATCGTTTTAGACAAGCAGAAAAGGCATGACATCGAGGTGCTGGTAGATCGCCTGCTCCTCAAGGAGGGCATCAGAAAGCGCCTGCGGGATTCACTGGAAACGGCGTCTCGCCTCTCCGAAGGTCTGGTCTGTGTCCAGGCGGCGGGGAGGGACGAGCTGCTCTTCAGCGAGAAATACGCCTGTCCGGATTGCGGTATCAGCGTTCCCGATCTTGCCCCGCGGATGTTCTCTTTTAATAGTCCTTACGGGGCCTGTTCGGAGTGCGATGGCTTGGGAAGTAAAATGTTTTTTGACGACAGCCTCGTTGTTCCCGATACCGGTCTGTCGATTCGGGAAGGGGCCATCGTCCCTTGGGCCGGTCGCAACTCCCTCAATTATTATCAGATGCTCGATGTTCTTGCCGAGCATTATGCTTTTGACCTCAATACCCCTTTTGTCGAACTGTCCGCACCGGTTCAGAAGGCGCTGCTGTACGGATCGGGGAAAGAGAAGATACGATTTTATACCGACCGGCGCGGTCGTCGGTACTTCTATTCCCGGACTTTCGAGGGCGTCCTTAACGAGCTGAACCGGCGCTACCTGGAAACGCAGTCCAATTCCGTCCGGATGGATCTGTCCCATTATATCAATATGCGGGAATGTCCCGTCTGTCATGGGGCGAGACTGAAAAAGGAAACACTGGCCGTTACCGTCGCGGGTAAAAATATTGATGATGTCTGCCGGCTTTCCATTCGGGAGGCCTTTAACTTTTTTCATGATCTTCCCCTGAGCGACAAGGAGAGACAAATAGCCGAGCGGATTCTCAAGGAGATTCGGGAGCGGCTGCGCTTTCTTCTCGATGTGGGCATGGATTACCTGAGCTTGGACCGTTCATCAGGGACTCTTTCCGGGGGTGAGGGACAGCGGATTCGCCTGGCCACCCAGATCGGATCCGGACTGGTCGGCGTCCTGTACGTCCTAGATGAACCGACAGTGGGTCTTCACCAGCGAGATAATGTCCGGCTGATCGCCACCCTGAAGAAACTGCGGGATTTAGGCAACACGGTCCTGGTCGTCGAACATGACGCGGATATGATGATGGCCTCCAATCAAATCATCGATATGGGACCGGGGGCGGGTTTTGATGGGGGCGAGGTGGTGTTTCAGGGCAGTCCGCAGGAGATTTGCCGGGATAGCCATTCCCTGACCGGTCAGTATCTCTCCGGCCGGAAATCGATCCCCATTCCGACCGGGAGAAGGGCTCCGAACAGCCGGTACATTATCATCGAAGGGGCCCACGAGCACAATCTAAAAGACATCGATATCCGTGTGCCTGTCGGCATCTTCACAGCAGTAACGGGTGTGTCCGGTTCGGGAAAGAGCACGATGATCATCGAGACCCTTTACAAGGCCATCGCACACCGTATCAACCGGCAAAGGGGTAACATTGGAAAGATCAGGAAAATAGTGGATCTTGGCGGCATCGAGCGGGTTATTCTCATGAATCAGCAGCCGATCGGTCGGACGCCCCGCTCCAATCCCGTCACCTATACCGGCATTTTTATCCATATCCGCGACCTCTTCGCAGGTCTTGCCGACTCCCGAATTCGTGGTTACCGGCCCGGCCGCTTCAGTTTCAATGTTAAGGGCGGACGGTGCGAGGCCTGCGAGGGCAACGGTCTAATCAAGATCGAGATGCATTTTCTGCCTGACGTCTATGTAACCTGTGATGTCTGTCAGGGCCGCCGCTTCAACCAGGATACCCTCGACATATATTACAAGGAA
>JALNVY010000094.1 GCA_023231165.1 Syntrophales bacterium
AGGGCTTCCGTTTCCTGGGGCGTAAGGGTGAAGCTTTCGACGTGGATATCACCCGGCGTTTCGATACCGAAACTCCAGGACGGCAGCGGAACCTCGCTGAGTAATCTTCTTCCCCAGGGATCATCCCGGTTGACGATCATCCGGATGGGGCGACCCTTTTGCGACCGGGGAAGAACATCGGCAAAGAAGCGCTTCTTTGCGGAAAAATACCTTTCCATGTTTCCGTGATAGTCCAGATGATCCTGGGAAAGATTGGTGAAGATTCCCAGATCAAAATCACAGTCGTCGACCCGCTGCAAATCAACGGCATGAGAAGAAACTTCGGCGATGACATGGCTGACCCCGGCATCAAGCATTTGCCGAAGGATGCGCTGCATGTCAAAGGATTCCGGCGTCGTATTCGGGGCCGGCATAACGGTGCCGCCATACCGGTAATTCACCGTTCCAAGGACGCCCGGGTTGAAACCGGCGGTCTTGATAATGGATTCCAGGATATATGTAACCGTCGTTTTCCCATTGGTTCCGGTAACGGCGATCAGATAAAGCCCGGCGGAAGGATGGCCAAAAAAATTCTTTCCCAGAACACCTAGGATACGACGGCTGTCCCCGACCTGAATCGCCGTAATCCCGGCGGGAGGTGTGAAATCATGCTCATAAAGTATGAAGCGCGCTCCCCTGTCCAAGGCTTCGGGGATGTAATGGTGCCCGTCTGTCTTCAATCCGGGGATGGCCACGAACAGACAATTCTCTTCACATTTTCGTGAATCATAGCAGATCGAGGATACCTGCCCGTGGGCATTGCCATGAAGTCCCTGTATCTCGATGCCCCGAAGAATGTTTGAGAGTTGCATGCTGACCCCTTATTGTCCTGTTTGAAAGGTAATGGTACAGGATCGGAAAGTGCTCAGAGGAACCCCCGGCAGGGGCGCCTGGGATACTGCCCAGCCGTTGCCCACCACCTTTATTTCGATGCTCTTTCCCTTCGCTTTTCTCAGAACATCCCGTATCGTCAACCCCCGGAAATCAGGCATCACTGCTTCCTGCGGTTCGTTTTCCATTCCTTCCGGACGGGGAATTACGGGGGGAGTGGATACAAGTTGCAAGGTTTCTTTTTTGGGGGCAATGCCCTTTTCCTCGATAGGATTCTGGTCCCGGATGTTGGTCTTGTAACTATTCAGGATTTGTTCGCCAATTCTTTTAAAAACAGGCGCCGAAGCGACCCCCCCCCACCTGTCCCGTTGTGGTTCGTCGAGAACTACGATAATGGCGATCTGGGGTGCTTCCGCTGGGAAGAAGCCCATGAAAGAAGTCCTTACCCGCTCCGATGAATAGACATGACGGGCGAAGTCGAATTTCTGGGAAGTGCCCGTCTTGCCGGCGACATTTACATTTTCAATGCGGGCTCTTTTTCCGGTGCCGTCTTCCGCTCCCACAACATCCGTCATGATGGAAGCGATACGCTTTGCCGTGGCTGGAGATACGACCTTTCTGACCATCGTCGGACGGAACTCCCTGACGATCTGACCTTTACGGTCAACAATCCCCTTGATGACATAGGGCTTCATCAGCATGCCATCATTGGCGATGGCGGAAAGGGCCGTGATGAGTTGAATGGGGGTAATGGATATCCCCTGCCCGAAGGCGATTCTGGTGAGGTCCACTCTTGTCCAGTTTTGATGAGGGCGGAGCAGACCCGTTGACTCGCCGTTCAGGTCGATCCCGGTTTTATTTCCAAAGCCGAACTTGGTAATATAAGAATAAAATTTCTCCCCCCCCAGGCGTTCGGCAATCTTCGCAGATCCGATATTGCTGGAATATTTGATGATTTCACGAACCGTCAAGGTGCCGTGCCGCTTCCTCTGGGCTTCATGGATAACCTTGTTTGCGACCACATAATTGCCATTCTCACAGAAAATACGGTCGGTTTCCTTAACCGTTTTCTCTTCGAGGGCCGCAGCGACCAGAAATGGTTTGAACGTCGATCCCGGATCGTAACTATCTGTTATTGCTTTATTTTTTCCTGTGGCGGGACCGCCGCTGGTGGAGTAATTGGGATCAAAGCTCGGCTCATTTGCCAGGGCGAGAATTTCACCCGTCCTGGGATCCATAACGATGGCGTAACCGCCTTTTGCCCCCTTATCGGTTACTGCTTCCTTCAACTGTGTTTCCACCACGTGTTGAATGCGGCTGTCAATGGTCAGGATCAAGTGATAGCTGGATATCTGTTCGGTAGCTGCCTTTTCGAGCTGGGGCTGGAGTCTTTTCCCTTTGGCGTCGCGAGCCCAGGCAAGTTTTTCCGGAACGCCCTTGAGATAATCCTCATATTTAAGTTCGAGCCCTTCAAGTCCTGTGGAATCAAGCCCTACAAAACCAAGAAGATGGCCGGCAAGTTCTCCGTTGGGGTAAAAACGCTTCGGTTCCTTGATCAGAAAGACCCCTTCCACATTCAGGGCTTCCACTTTTCTGGCCTGTTCGGGGGGTATTCTTCTGGCAAGCCAGCAAAAATTCTTGGTGCTGGAGATTTTCTTGATGATGGTTTCCCGGTCAAGGCCGATCAGGGGGGCAACCTTATCGGCCGCGTCCTGGGGATTTCTTATTTTTGAAGGATCGGCGCAGACCGAATCGGCCATCACACTGGCAGCGAGTTTTTCTCCATTGCGATCGAAAATGATACCTCGCTCCGGCTGGATCTGAAGGGTTTTGATGTGCTGCTTGGCTGCCAGTGTCTTTAATGTCTGGCCTGAGAGGATCTGTAACTGAAAGGCGCGGGTGATCAGGGCAATGAACAGGACCAGGAAAAAAACCAGTAAGGTCACAATTCGAAACTTAAGCCATTTCTTTTCTTCCCGCATCATCAATACCAAGCCAAAATTTATTTAATTGTGATGACCTGGTCCTTGTCAGGATGGGTCATCTGTAGCTTCTCCATGGCAATCGCCGCGATGCGTTGTGGAGATTTTAAGGTAGCAATCTCGACTTTCAGCTTTTTCTGTTCGTCCATCAGCCGTTCTTTGCGGCTGCTTTCTTCGGCAATCTGGTATTCCAGTTTCGTCATTTGGAGATGGGAGGCGACGTAACAAAGGAGCACGGACATGAGCGCCAGGGCGGCAACGATGTAGATGGAGTATTTAATCTCCCCGGTTTTCTTGTGTTCCTCTTGAACAGTTCCCTTGAGGGCTTCACTGACAGCCATTTTTTATATCCTTTCGGCGGTGCGAAGTTTGGCGCTTCTTGCCCTTGGATTATCCGAAATTTCTGCATCTGACGGCGTAATGGGCCGACGGTAAACAACCTTGGCCTTCGACTGTCTTTGACAATTGCAAATAGGGATGTCGTGCGGGCAGATACAGGCATTTTCGTAGGAACGAAAAGAGGTTTTTACCATCCTGTCTTCCAGGGAATGGTAGGAAATGACAGAAAACCTGCCGCCTGTGCGGAGCAGGTCGATCCCATTAGTGAGGGCGCTCTGGAGGCTGGATAATTCCTTATTGACGGCAATGCGAAGGGCCTGGAATGTCTTTGTAGCCGGGTGCAACCGGTGTCCATGGAGTTTCTTTGGGATTACCGACAAAATTATGCTCGCCAATTCTGTTGTGGTTTCAATATTTTTTGATTTTCGTTCGGCAACTATGGCTCTGGCAATTCTCCTGGCCATAGTTTCTTCACCGTATTCCCGGATGATCTTCGCTAACGAGGATTCCGGAAGGGTGTTTACAAGGTCATAAGCGCTCGTTTGTTGACGGCAATTCATGCGCATGTCTAAAAGGGCCTCCTTCGAGAAACTGAATCCCCTCTCTGCTGCATCCAGTTGATGAGACGACACCCCTAAATCCAGGAGGATGCCATCAACATGGTAAATATTCAGGCTGACTAAGATATCGCCAATGTCGGCAAAATTTCCCCTTGCCAGTGTAACTCTGCCACCGAAGGGGTTTAATCGCTTGTCGGCTTCACGGAGAGCGTCTTCATCAGCGTCGATGCCTATCAACAAGCCATCCGGTGCGCTTTCCTGAAGGATTTCAATTGCATGTCCGGCACCGCCCACGGTCCCGTCTACATAGACCCCTCCCGCCTTGCAACCGAGGGAGGCGATGACTTCTCGAACCAGGACCGGTTTGTGAAATAAGTGCATTTCATGGTTTCCTATCAAATTCCCAGGTTTGCCATGTAGTCCATGAAATCTCCGGAATCATCGCTCTGGTCGCCCATTCTCTTCATTTCTCCCTCGAAACGTTCCCTGTTCCAGATTTCGACGTTTCGAAGCATACCGACCATTACGATGTCCTTCTCCAATTTCGCGTATTCGCGAAGATTGGGCGGGACGAGAACACGCCCTTGGCTGTCTATGGTACAATCTACAGCGCTGGACATGAAAAAGCGTTGGAAATCACGTACCTGTCTGCGAAGGATGGATTGGTGCCAGACCTTTTCTTCGATGATCTCCCACTCATTTTGAGGAAAGACCATGAGATAGTCATTCATTTTGGTGATGACTATCTGGCCGTTGCTTTTTTCGGCAAAGACCTCTCTCAGCTTGGAGGGGAAAATTACTCTTCCCTTGTCATCTATAGTGTGGTAATATTGACCCCTAAATACAGACATCGACGCTCTTCCTCCACAATACTCCACTATGCTCCACGTGGTGCACTATAAATGAGGCGCCTCTGGTTTGTCAAGGAAATTTTATTATTTTTTCCTTAGGATTTGATACTTTGAAACGGCTTGGTGGTGGTCAATCAGGGTATAGGAAAACTGGTGGGATCCATTGTTGTTTGCCACAAAATACAGATAGTTTACCTTTGCCGGATAAAGGGCCGCTGTTAGTGAGTTGATGTCGGGGTTGGCGATAGGTCCCGGTGGCAAGCCGTAATTACGGTAGGTATTGTGCGGTGTATTTTTTAATAGATGACTTCTTCTTATTTTACCGTCAAAATCATCGAGATTGTAGACAGCGGTAGGATCGCTTTGCAGTTTCATTCCTTTTTTCAAACGATTGTGGAATACCGCTGAAACCATAGGTTTTTCATCCTTGAACCCCGTTTCTTTCCCAATGAGAGAGGCAAGGGTGACGACCTCCGTGATGGTCATGCCCATTGCTGCCGCCCGCTGGCGCATGTCCGGGGTAAATCTTTCCCAGAACTCCTGGTTCATAATCCGGATGATTTCCTTTGGTCCCATGGAGCGGTCAAGCCTGTATGTCTCCGGGTAGAGGAATCCTTCCATTGTTTTCCCGGGGATATTAAGGGTCTTCACGAAATTCTGATCAAAGGCCAGCTTCAGGAATGTTTCTTCAGAAACTAACTTATCCGCAGCCAGACGTGCGGCAATCTCCTTGATTGTGAAATCTTCCGGGATGGTTACCTTATAGGACTTAGTGTCTCCCATAACCAATTTATTAATGATATCGATAGGTGGCATCGCGTCAGAAAGTTCATATTCCCCGGCCTTGATCTGCCTGGCCGCACCTCTCATAATGGCCAAGGCATAAAAAAATGGCTTGTTTTCAACGAGTCCGGCATTATTAAGGATATCAATGATTTCCGTGAATCCTGTCCCTCGGGGAATATCGATCAGGATCGTCTCGGATGACTGTCCGACGGGTTGAGAGGCGAAATTCATAAAAAAAACCAGCATGCTCAAAATGAGCAGCCCGAGGAAGAATGAAATAGTCGGTTTGATGTATAAAATACGCAATAATTTCATGGCTGATACGACTTAAGCGGTTTGCCGGGGAGGGATTGATTTCAGATAATCCTGAAGGATAATGCTGGCAGCAAGTTTGTCCACGACTTCCTTTCTTTTCTCTCGTTTCATATAAGAACGCATGAGGATTTCTTCCGCTTCTTTTGTTGAAAATGTTTCATCCCAGCGGATGATGGGTAACTGCAGGTGCGACGCAAGGATTGCCGCAAAGCGGTCTACCTTTTGACACTGAATGCCCTCGGCGCCGTCAAGCCGGACCGGATAGCCGATGACAATCTTTTCCGGGCTATATTTTTTTACAAGCGCGGTGAGAGATTCCATATCCTTTTGCCTGTTTTTCCTCACGATTACGGTGACAGGCTGGGCGATCATTCCCATTTCATCTGTTACGGCAACCCCAATCCGTTTCTCACCGTAATCAAGCCCGATAATTCTCACTACATGACTCCATAAAAGGCGGTCTTTATATGAAAATCCCCCCACACCTGAGTATGAGTATTAATATATGGACAAACTTTTTTTTTCAAGACAAATTATCCTTTCGTCATTTCTTCTTGACATTTCAGCCTTCCCTTATATAATCGCCCGCCAGGCCGGAGTGGTGAAACTGGTAGACGCAGGGGACTCAAAATCCCCCGAGGGCAACTTCATGACGGTTCGATTCCGTCCTCCGGCACCAAGCAAATCAAGGGGTTAGCCGCTCGGCTGCCCCTTCTTTTTTTCTTCTGATGGATTCTTGATCTGGGCTTTAGTCACAGCCGTCCGGAGATGATGATACCCCAGTGAAGGTATAGCCTCAGATAGAGGCAGGCGGCGAGGGTTAGCGTCAGGAATCCCAGTACGAGCCAATCCTTTCCCGTAATTCGCGGTTCGTAGTAGCTGGTTCTGGGAGCGTCTGGTTGAAATCCCTTCGATTCCAAGGCCATAGCGAGGAAATTCGTATAGCGCATGGCGGAGATGAATATGGGGATGGACAGGGGGGCAAATCTCTTGAAACGGCTGAAAATATTTCTCGAGTCCAGATCAAGTCCCCGGGATACCTGGGCCTGGACAATGGTAGCCCCGGCATCGGCAAAAGTCGGCGCCAGGCGGATGGCGGTGGCAAGGGCAAAAGCGGCGGGGTAGGGGATGCCGAGGCGAATCAAACCGTTGGTAATTTCCTCGTTTTTCGTCGTGGCTAAAAGCAGCAGCCCGGCGCTCACAAAGGTCATCAGTCGCAGGCCCATGGCAAACCCATAAAGGAGAGACTCGCTGCTAACCTCGAGACCATGCCATTGGAACAGGATTGTCTTGCCTTTAATAAAAAATGGCCAGAGGACGGCGCTGAAGACAAAAAGCAGGACGAGGAGAAACCGGAGTTTCCATAAAATTTTTATGGATTTCGCAGTTGTGAAGATAGCCAGTACGCCGGTGAGGATTACAGCGATAAACAAGGGATGATTGAAGCACAGGCAGATAACGAAAATCAGCAGAACCCCGCCGATCTTGGTGCGGGGATCAAGTCGGTGGAGCCATGTTGCCTCGTCATTATAAAATGTCAGATTCATCTCGCAAAATCCATAGCGTAAGCTTCAAAACGATCCGGGTGGAACAGCTTCGTTCTTGAGTTCCTTAACCATATCGGACAATGTCATCGCGGCCAAGCCGAGACGATTTCTAAGGCGGATAAGATCGGAAGGCGCCAGAGAGGCTGCGGCCAGCATTGCCTCATCGGAAAAGACCGTTGATGTCGGTCCATCAAGGAGTATCCGTCCCTCCTTCATCAGGATGCTGCGACTGGCGTAGGCCTCGGCGATCCACATGGCATGCGTGATGATAATAATCGTATGTCCAAACTGGTTGAGTCGTTTCAGCATCTCCATCGTGTCCCGTTGGTGGACATAATCCAGTCCCGTCGTTGGTTCGTCGAGGATAATGACGGCGGGTTTGACGGCAAGGATTGACGCTACCGCCACGCGCTGTCTTTCGCCCCGGTTCAACAGAAAGGGATTTTTATCCTCAAAGCCGCTCAGGCCCGTGGCATCGAGAGCTTCAGCAATATTACGTTCCAGTGTCTTGCGGTCCATCCCCAGGATGCGCGGTCCGAAGGATACTTCTTCCCGGACGGTGGGGGCAAATATTTGATGATCGGGATTCTGGAAAACATATCCTACCTCTCTGGCCAACTCGTGGCGCCGGTAATTCTTGACTGGCCGGCCTCGGACAAGCATGTCTCCCGCTGTAGGTTTAAGCAGGCCGTTGAAGTGCTTTGCCAGGGTTGTTTTCCCGGAGCCGTTCTGCCCCAGCATGGCCACGAAATCTCCTTCGTGAATGGTCAGATCGACATCATTCAGGGCGTTTGTGGCGCTGGCGGGGTATCGGTATGAGAGGTTGCGAGTCTCCATGATTACCTTACCAGGGGCAAGTACTGATATTGCCCGGCATTCCGGACGGCGGGGGCAAAGCAGACGTCGGTTCTCAATCTCCGCTGCCGCAGCTTCCACCGTCAGGGGTTGGCCAGGCCAGTTCATCGCCTGGAAGAGGGCAACCGTTGCCAACGGCCGGATGCCGCAAGATTCGATCAGCGATGAATCCTGCAGGATTTCCGCAGGCGGTCCCTTAGCTACAAGCTGTCCGTCTTTCAAGAGCCAGATTTGATCCGCTTGCACGGCCGCTTCAGCGTCAAGATCGGTCACGACAAGGGTCCGCTCCCGGGTTCTCAGCCTTCTGATCAGGGAGAGGATATGGTGGCGGCCTTCCGGGTCGATATCCGTTGTGGGCTCATCCATGACGAGCACCGGGGTTTCCATTGCCAAAACGGAACCGATGGCCAGGCGCTGTTTCTGTCCTCCGGACAGGGTCCCCGTGTCCCTTCTCAGCAGCTCTTCCAGGCCGACCACGCGCAGGTAGTCATTAATCCTCTCTTCCATGTCCGTCCTTGGGAGACATTGGTTTTCCAGTCCAAAAGCCATTTCAAGTTCCACGTTGGTTGAGAAGAGTTGGGCTTCAAAGTCCTGAAGGACTATCCCTACTATCCGTGCCATGTAGGGGACACTGTTTTTGCCTGTTTCCATCCCCTCCACCATGACCATGCCCTCGTAAATACCTCGCAAGAAGCGGGGGACGAGACCGTTGATTGCGCAGCAGAGGGTTGATTTTCCGGCGCCGCTATGACCCATGACCATCGTGAAACTGCCCCGGGTCATTTCCCCGGAGATATCCTGTAAGGCCGGTGCGGTGGTGTTCTGATAGGAAAAGGAAAGATGGTCAAAGACAATTGATGAAGTCATGAAGACCTCATAGGAGTAAGCTTCCTCCCATGACCAGGCAGGTTGCCATCCAGGAGACTACCGTCCATGACAATCCCGGCACGAAACCGCCAAAGACTCCCAGAATGCACCCTGCCGC
>JALNVY010000095.1 GCA_023231165.1 Syntrophales bacterium
GTGGGTCCGCGACGGTTTTCCATTGTCAAAGGTGTTTTTCGAAACGATGACGAGGAGCGCGGAAGAATTCTTGGCCCATATCTTATTTGAATCGGTAAGCAAGTTGAAGAACAGCGGCCAGTGTTCCGTATTCCGTCTGGCATATAGGATACGCCATGGTTGATTGTTGTTGGATGAAGGCGCCCATCTTGCCGCCTCAAACAGGGACATAAGCTCTGTTTCGGAAATTTCCCCGCCCGACATGGCCCGCGGTGACCAGCGATCAAGAAAAATATTATTAATGGGGTGATCAGCTTTCCGTATCTCTCTTCCTTTGATCATAGCCATGATTAAATCCCTCCGGGTGATATTCATTGAAGATTACTTCGTTCCTTGCCGTCTTGGATTTTTCATCACCAACTAGATTACGTCGCTACTTTGACCAATCATCCGTCAGTTTGATATTATTTTTAGCCCAGCTGATAAGTTCGGATATGGAGGTGCCTTTGGGAAAAAACTCAACGACACCCGCTTCCTTGACCTTATCAATGTCGTTATAGTCCAGGAAGCCGCCGGCGGTAACCCTGACATAGGACATGTCCTCTTTTTTCAGCAATTCCATGATCCTGGCGATGTCTTCTATTTTGGCTCCTGGCAAGGTCGTAATTCCGATATGATCCACTGCTTCCTGGAGCGCTGAGGCGACGATAGCCTCAGGACTTTGATTTTCCACGTGTACAACTTCGTAGCCCGCTTCCCGAAAAGCAAAGGATAATCTTCCCACCGCCTCTTCATAGCCATCGCCCAGTTTAGCCATTAAAATCCGTATTGTGCCTGCGTCCATGACATGCTCCTTTCGTCCGTTGATTGCTTTTGACCACAGCGCTCTTTCGGTTGATCATTGTCAGAGGGCAGGGTCTCTTGGTGGGAACTCTACATGTTTGAGTCTCCTTCAATGACCTCACAATAATTTTGCAGTCCAATCTTGCATAATTCTGAAAATAAGGCAATCAGTTACAAGCTTATCCTCGCTAATGATTTATAAAAAGTATCTATTATCTCGGTCAGGAAGTTATGGTGCTGCAAAAACAAGCAGTGGAAAAGGTAAAAAAATGGGGAGACCTGAGGTCTCCCCGCGTCCAGGAGGAATATTGGGTTTCTTTACTGTCGGCTGATCATGCCCGTTTGTTCAACCGTCAATTTCTTTTCTGACTTACAAGGTTTGCATATCCTGTGCCATTACTTACGAGGGGGCTGATTTCAAATCTGTTCCCCCGTAAGTAATGGAATATCAAAGGTATATGTCTTCTCTCCCGCCCACTTTCTGAAGAAGTGACCTGCTCCATCGGCGGCAAAGTTTGTCGATCCACAGGAGTTCAGTATATTAATAATTAGCAATATCAAGATCTTATCTTAAAGACGGATTTATCCGGAATATCGACGATAATGTCGAATCGGATTTTATGGTTGACTTTCCCTTTGAATTGCCTATGATGCGGATCGTTGTATATCCTCAATCACACAGGCGGTATGAAGAAATAATGACACCCCCGGAAAAAATTGTCTGGCAGGATCGGGCTTTACAGGGCAGCAGACCCTTCCTGCAGCCCATAGCCGTGGCTATTGTCTGCGCCGTTTTCATCAGTCTTATCATCATCATGGGGATCATGGACCTCCGGCGTCTTGACAAAACCCTGGTGGGCATTCTGGAAAACCGTGCCACGGATATCGTAGGGGTGGTGCAAAGGCTTGCCCAGGAAAATCTCAATAATCTTGTCCAGGCATCTCAGCAGAAGGAGGATCGTCCCTTTGTTCCCGTTGCCGCGGAGGCCTTTTCTCCCCAGAAACTTTTGATCAATGCCCTTGTTCAATTAGGCCAGGAGGTAGATAACCACTGGAAGAAGGATCGCCTCAGTGAAGCCTACCTGAGAAAGTTTGCCGATGAAAAGGGGCTCTTGATGATTGCCGTGATGAATCGAAAGGGGCAGTGCGTATTTCAGAGCCGGTCCTTGCCTCCGAAATTGGTTCCGGAAAATCCTTCCGCAAAGATTACCATGGAGCTGTTCAACCAGTTAGGAAAGGCGAACAAGATTGGTTTTGTTGCCCTGCGGAGGAAGGATGGGAGTGGGACGATCGTGATTGCCCTGGATCCTCCCGGCCTGCGCTTTTGGGGGACGAAGGTGTCTGTGGAGAAGGCCTTGCAGGAGTTGGGGGGAGGACAGGGCCAGGGCATGTCCTATTTTATGATTACTGACACCCACGAAAAAATTCTGGCCAGCGCCGGAAAGTTACCCGAGAAATGGAAACCTGCGGACATGCATATTTCTGAAATTATCTCCGGTATCCGCCGCGTCGAAAGCAGAAAGGTCATGTATCTGGAGAAACCGATTCTCGATATCGCCATTCCTGTGTATCTGAACCGCCAGATTATGGGTATTGCGAGGATAGGACTGGAACGGGAGAGTACGGAAAAAATCCTTGAAGAAAACGGTAAAAATATCCTGATCTTCAGTGGCCTCACCATGCTTATTGCCTTCCTGTCCCTGTGGGTGCTCTACAGGAACCAGAACCGGCACCTGGCGGGGATAATCAGCATGGAACGCAAACTTGAAAAGGCGGAAAGGCTCTCCGCCCTGGGCCAGCTTGCCGCCGGGGTAGCCCACGAGATTCGCAATCCCCTGAATGCCATCAGCATGGCGTCCCAGCGCCTGAAGCGGGACTTTATTCCGGCTGACGAAAGCAAAACCAAAGACTTTCAGACTATTACCGGCGTCATTCGTGACGAGATCCGCCGTCTGAACGGAATTATCGAGGAATTCCTGACCTTTTCGAGAAGCCGGCGCCTCGATCTGCGGGAGTATCCCGTAACGGAGGTCTTGCAGAAAATAGTGAACCTTCTGAGCGAAGAGGTTCAAGAGAAGGGGATTACCTTGGAAACGCACTGGGTGGAACCGTCGCCGGTGATTCCCATGGACATGGACAAACTGCAACAGGCCCTGCTCAACTTTATCAAGAATGCCGTAGAATCGATCTCCGGGGTGGGAAAGGTGACCTTGACGGTAGGGCCGGAGAAAAAGGGCTGGATCAACGTCCGGATTGTTGACACCGGGTGCGGGATGACATCGGAAGAAATCGAAAGAATCTTCAATCCCGAATATACAACCAAAGAAAAGGGTCTGGGGCTGGGGCTTCCCCTTTCCCATGAGATCATTCGTGGTCATGGCGGGGAAATCCGCGTTACGAGTCAAAAAGATGTTGGCACGACATTTGAGATTCTCCTGCCGTCCGCAAAGACGGGAAGCAGAACTTAACAATTTCTGAGGGAGTGGTTATGAGGTCATTGAATATCCTGATTGTTGAAGATGGGCAGTCTCAGCGGGAAATGCTGAGGGATTTCCTGATTCAGGAGGGACATGCCGTCAAGGAAGCGGATAATGGAGAAAAGGGGGTCGCCCAGGTCCGGGGCGCCCATTTCGACCTCGTCCTCCTCGATTACAAGATGCCGGGCATGGACGGGATGCAGGTCCTCACGGCGATCAAGCAGATCAATCCGGAGATCGACGTGGTCATCATTACCGCCTATGGAACCATCGAGACGGCCGTGGAGGCCATGAAGGCCGGGGCCATCGATTACATCACCAAGCCTGTTGAATTCGAGGAACTCCTGATTCTCGTAGACCGGGTGGCCGAACGCCGCACCCTGATCAAGGAGAACGAGATTCTGAAGCATGAACTCCGCGAAAAGGGAGTCACAACGGACCAGATTATTTACGGGAGCCAAAAAATGGACGCCCTGATCAATATGGCCGGTCGGGTGGCGTCAAGCAGGGCTACCATCCTCATTCAGGGAGAGAGCGGCACCGGCAAGGAACTCCTTGCCCGGCTTATTCATCACCTGAGCCCCCGTTCCACCAGACCGATGTTGGCCGTAAACTGTGGAGCCCTCCATGAGAATCTCCTGGAAAGCGAATTGTTCGGTCATGAAAAGGGGTCCTTCACCGGGGCCGCCGCACGACGGATCGGTCGTTTCGAGGAGGCTGATGGGGGAACCCTTTTCCTCGATGAGATTGGAGAACTTTCGCCCACGGTCCAGGTCAAGCTGCTGAGATTCCTGCAGGAGCGGGAATTCCAGCGCCTGGGGGGTAATCAGACCCTCCATTCCGATGTGCGGATCATCAGCGCCACCAACCGTGATTTGGAGGCCAGGGTTAAAGAAGGGGCTTTTCGGGAGGATCTTTTCTACCGGCTCAATGTCGTGACCATGTCCATGCCGCCATTGCGGGATCGGAAGGAAGACGTACCGCCGCTGATCGAACATTTTCTGCAGAAGTACGCACAGGAAAACGGCAAGACCATCGAGGGAATCAGCAGTGAGGCCAGGGACCTGCTCATGAAGTATGATTATCCGGGGAATGTACGGGAACTGGAGAACATTCTAGAACGGGCCGTCGTCATTGGCCGGGAAGAGGTCATATCCGTGGAGGATCTGCCCTTCCTGGAAGAGTCCCTTTCATTGTCAGACGACGGAAAAAAGGCCGAGGGGCTGTTGCGGGGATCAATGGAGGAGATGGAGCGCAAGATGATCATCGAGGCCATGGAAAAGGCGGGTGATCACCAGACGAAGGCGGCGGAAATTCTTGGCATCAGTGAGCGGATGCTGCGCTACAAACTGAAAAAATACGGTCTCAAGACCCATTGATCATTAACTGAAATGACTTCAGACGGGAAGTTTCAGGATTGCCCTGGCCTCTGCGGGTGAGGCGATCTCACTGCCATATTCCCTGACAATTCTGACCACCCTCTCCACCAACTCGGCATTGGTTTTTGCCAGCACTCCCCGGCGCAAGTAAATGTTATCTTCCATACCCACCCGGATATGGCCGCCCATAATCAGGGCCATCATGGCCATAGGCAACTGTCCGGTCCCGATCCCGATATTGGACCAGGTGGCTTCCGGGGGGAGATATTCGTAGATATGCAGAAAAGCCTTTGGCGTCGCCGGGGCGCCCCAGGGGGTTCCCAAGACAAACTGAAAGTGCAGGGGATCGGCGAGTTTTCCCTCCCGGCGCATTCGGCGAGTGGTCATCATCATGCCCAGATCGAAGATCTCAATTTCCGGTTTTACCCCGGCGGCCTTCATCATCACGGCGGCCTGATCGAGAAAATCCGGCGTGTTGATAAAAACGTTTCCCCCGAGGTTGATGGAACCGGCGTCGAAAGATGCCAGCTCCGGTTTGAGGGACAGGGGAGCGAGACGATCTTCAATAGGGAGATTGCGCCCCGGGATGCCGCTGGTCGTGAGGCTGAGGATCAGATCCGTTTTTTCCCGGATCGGTTCGACAACCCGGCGGAAAAGCTCGACATCCTGGCTGCCCAGGCCCGTTTCAGGGTCCCGGACGTGGAGATGGACCACCGCCGCCCCGGCCTGCCAGGCCTCGATGGCCGATTGGGAGATCTCTTCCGGGGTGATGGGGATATAAGGGGCAACATCCCGCATCATGCGGCTGCCGGTAATGGCGGCGGTAACAATGACTTTGTTCATGATAACTTGGCTTTCCTGGATTCCCGCCGCAGCCTGCCCTCGAATTTGTTTGTCGGGGGCGGGAATGACGACTTTTTGCTATGGTGTTACATTTATGCGAGATCGAGTTCTTTTGAAATCTCCGCGATGGCCTCGTCAAGGATGGCCACAAGTTGATCGATCTGTGCTTCCGTGATGATAAAGGGTGGCGCGATCAAGACATGATCGCCCCGAATGCCGTCGGCGCCCCCGCCGCCCGGATAGACAATCAGCCCCTTGTCAAAGGCAAGGTTGCTTACGAGGGCGTTGATTTTCAGAGTGGGATCGAAGGTTTCCTTCGTTTCCCGGCTGCGGACGAATTCCACGCCGGCGAAAAGACCCAGGCCCCTGACGTCGCCCACGATGGGATGGCGATACAGTATTTTCAGCTTTTCAAGTAGATATGCCCCCATCTTTGCGGACCTGGCGACCAGATCATGACGGTCGATGTAGTCGAGGACGGCGATCCCGGTGGCGCAGGCCAGGGGATTCTGACTGTAGGTATGGCCGTGGACGAAGTTTCCGTTTCCCTTTTTGATGGCCTCGTGGACGGCCTCGGTGGTAATGACACCAAAAACAGGGTAATATCCCGCCCCGAGGCCCTTGGCGCATACGATCATGTCGGGTGCAACCCCCCAGTGTTCTATGGCGAAGTTCCTACCGGTCCGGCCGATGCCGGTCATGACCTCATCGACTATCAATAGGACGTCATAGCGGTCACAGATTTCCCGGATTTTCTGAAAATAGCCGTCCTTGGGAACCAGGGCCCCGGCGGTGGCCCCCACGACCGGTTCGGCCATAAAGGCGGATACGGAATCGGGACCTTCGTAAAGGATCGTCTTTTCCAGGTCGTCGGCGCATTCGATCTGACAGCTTCCCTGCTTCCGACCAAAGGGGCACCGGTAGCAGTAGGCCGGAACGATATGAGGCGTATGTTGGATCAGGGGCTGGTAGTAACGCCGTCGCCCCGTATGGCCGCTCAAGGCCAAGGCCCCCAGGGTATTGCCGTGATAGCTCGTCCAACGGGATATAACCTTGAATTTCATGTGTTTGCCACGGTCCACCTGATACTGGCGGGCCATCTTGACGGCTGTTTCCACCGCTTCCGAGCCCCCGGAGAGGAAATAAACCCGATTCAAGCCGGCCGGGGCCATATTGACGAGCCTTCCGGCCAGCTCGATGGCGGCCGGGGATGTGAACTGGGAGCCATGGGAAAAGGCCACCTTGCCTAACTGCACAAGCATAGCCTCTTCAAGCTCCCGAAGGCCGTGTCCGAGGGCGGCGACTACGGCCCCGCCGGAGCCGTCGATATAGGCCTTCCCTTCCGTGTCGTAGAGATAGATACCGGCCCCGCGCTGGACGGACGGATAGAAGCGATTTAGATTCCGGTAAAAGACGTGATCCCGATTCGGTTCTCTCTTCATGTTTCCTATTTTACGTAACGGGTTCTCAAATTAGACAACCCTTTGAAATGCTTTCTTTCCTCGTCGATTACGTCGTCGATGACGGCATGTTCATTTGCCGGAACAAAGCGTTTGATTTCATGATAATAGAGGATGGAATCAAGCTCCCGCTGCATGGCGAAATCAATTGCCGCCAGGGTATCCTTTACCTTGGCCAGTTCCGCTTCCAGCATCCCCTTCTTGAAGATGATCTTGTTATCCACGTAATCGTGGAGGTAGGCCGCGTATTCACCGTCGTAGGTCTCCGGGGGATTGTCCTTGTCCATGGCGGCAAATATCCGGCTGAAGGTCTTTTTGTGTTGAAGCTCTGCATCCGCCAGATTGCTGAATATCTTCTTTGCATCCTCGTCTTTGGCCAACTGCATCGCATAGCGGTAAAAATGTTCCCCGTTCTCTTCGATACGCACGGCAATTTCCACAATGTCACTGCCTCTGAAAGAGCTCATTATAACCTCCTTGAATTTCAATTTATGACGGCTTCGTAAAAAGTCCGGATGCGGCGTTGCGCTGCATCCTTCGTCACTGCGGCGTACGCCATGTACGCCTCACTCCTCAGGCTTTGCGCGCCTTGCCTGCGGATCTTTTCACGAAGCCGTCGATTATGGCCAAAAAATTTTCCTTTAATACCTGTTCATCAACCTATGGGTCGCTATAAAAGAAAAACACACCTTTCACAACCACTTTTTTCTTCTAAAAAAGTGGATCATGGAGAGGGCAACGGTAATCATGATTCCCAGCACCATGAAATATCCCCAATGCCATTCCAGCTCGGGCATATACTTGAAATTCATGCCGTAAACCCCGGCCAGAAAAGTCAGGGGCATGAAGATCGTGGCAATAATGGTCAGTACCTTCATCACTTCATTAAGCCGGTTGCTCACCGAAGACAGATAGATGTCAAGCATGCCGGAGAGCATGTCCCGGTAGGTTTCTACGGTATCGATGATCTGGATGGTATGATCATAGACGTCTTTCAAATATGGGTCGGTTGCGGTGTCCATGAGGGGTGAATCGGTCCGCTGGAGGGCGCTGATCGTTTCTCGCAGCGGCCAGACGGACTTTCTCAGATAAAGCATTTCCCGCTTGATGATCTGGATTGCATGCAGGGTATCCCGCCCCGGGCGGGTTACAAGTTGTTCTTCCAGGGAATCGATATTTTCTCCCAACTTCTCGAGGAGGATGAAATATTGATCAATAATGGCGTCGATGATGGTGTAGGCAAGGTAATCAGCCCCGGCATTTCTAATCCTGCCCCGGGCGGCGCGGATTCTTTCCCGGATCGGTTCCATGAGGGGGCTTTGCTTTTCCTGAAAGGAGATGAGGAAATGGGGCCCGAAGACAAGGCTTATCTGTTCGGGCAGAAGCTGTCCTCCCGCTTCCGGTAGTAATGAAAAGTCCTTCAGGACGATATAGATGTAGTTGCCGAAGTCCTCCGTTTTGGGACGCTGGTCGGTATAGAGGATGTCTTCGAGGGTCAGGGAGTGAAGTTTATAAAGATCTCCCAGCTGTTCCATGAGGCCGATGTCATGAAGCCCCTCGACGTGAAGCCAGGTCACCGCCTTCGCCTCCGCCTGATCCCGAAATCCGCTACATTCTTTGATGCCTGTCAGCGTCTTTTCCTTAACCTCTTGAGCATTATAAACCATCAGGGAAAGCAGTGGTTGCTCGGTATGCCTTTCCCCGACATGGACCAGAGACCCCGGAGGGAGGCCGGCTTTCGCTATTCGTGTCCGGTAATTTTTTCGCATGGCATAACCTTTCCCATTAATGATTCAAGATTTAGTCATCATTGTCGGGGAAGTCAATGGAAAAAAACTATTTACCGATCTTTATATTGTGCCTGTAACCCTCGATTACCTCACAGCGGATCTGAGTCGTGATGCCAGAAGAGATTCGCAGAAGGCTGAACAGGAATAGGGCCTTTACAAACA
>JALNVY010000096.1 GCA_023231165.1 Syntrophales bacterium
CCACCCCGCCCTGCTTGAGACTTTTGCCGAAGTCGCTGATCGCCGTCTCTATTTCCTTGAGCTTGACGTCCTTCTTGAGGACCACCGTAAAACCCAGTTCCTTCAGGGCGGCGGCCATGTCGACGGCGTCGTTGACGGGGTTCTTCAGGCGACTCCCTTCATAGGCGCCGTTCCCGATGACCAGGGCCGTGCGCCGTTCCGGGGCGGAAAGGGCCGGCGTGGGCAGCAGGGAGACAAGGCAGATTGCCAGGATGAAAGCCCTAAATGTTTTTGTCATGATTTTAGTTCCCTCGCCTGATGTTGGGTCACTCTAAAAGGAAAACCTTCCGTGTGTCAAGGATGAATGACAGCAGGGTGAATGCCTAAAAAAGAAACTGCTGGCGCGCCATGATGATGTCCGGGACGTCCCACTTCTTTTGCTCCATCAGGTTGATGAAGGCCCGCCGGTAAAGGAGGGTGACGGTGATGGCGGTCTTTCCTCCTCCCCCCGCCGGGGGGGTAAAGGCATAGGAGCTCGCATCCGTGGCGAAGGCGGCCAGGCGGTTGTCGCTGACGAGTTCGGTGTGGTTCCAGTAGGCCCCGGTCGGGAAAACATCCGTCCATCTTTCCTTTAGAAGCTTGGCGTAGGCCTTGCCGGGGAGCCCGGCGTAGTGGCCTTTCTTTGCCTTCCCGACGCCGCACCATTCCGGTAATTTAGGGCCAACCACTTGCTTGAGGACCCTGCCTCGCGAATCTTTTGCCTCGACGAGGAGGATCAGGTGGCGGAGGGGTGAATCGGTGGGGATGTGATGCCCCGTCTTGTCATTGATCAATGTTACCGTGACCGCCACCTTGCCGTTCTGAATCATTGCCGAAGCATCCATTGTGAGAGAGTTTCGCAGGAGCTCGGCGTCCACGGTCATGTTGTGGTTGTGAATGGCCGCCGGGTCCCGTTCAATTCCTCCCTTGCCGGGGGCCACGTTGGTAATCGTCTTTCCCTTGAAGATTGTGGGGGAGGGCATGTGACATTCCTGGCATGTCTTTGCTTTCCCTGACTTGGGATCGGCATAAGGGCTCTTGAGCCATTCGCCGAAGGAGCTGTACACCACGGTGCTCCAGAATACACCGTAATGACAAGGCGCGCAGTACTGGCTTTCCCCGAGTAACGGCAGCTTGGTATCTTCGGCGGGGACGTTGTCGTCATCGAAGGTGCCGAAGAATAACTGGGGGCGTTCCTTGTCATCCGTAAAGGGTCTGCGGATATCCAGGGAATGGACGCCGGGGAAGCGGAGAAAGGGCATCCGCGTTACCGGGTCCGTCTTGACAGCGGCGATCTTGTGACAAAAATCGCAATGGACGCCGTATTTGTCGGCCCCTTTCACGGCGCGGGGATCGGCGGTGCGGGAAAGGGCGGCCCCCGGAATATGACAGGCGGTGCAGTTGCCCGTGGTGCCGGGAAAATCCAGTTGATAACCGGGCCCGTAGTAAGGTTTCGCTGCATCCGGTGGCCACGGGACTACCAGATGCTTCCAGACGCCTCTTCCCTTATCATAGCGGGTGCGGGAGCTCTGGTTGCCCTGCGTGTCCGTGCCATAGTACATGGTAAGAAAACGGGGATTGGCGGCGGCTTTGAGATGGGGGTCCTGCAAGCTCATGGCGATGATCGCCGGGTTATGGCAATCCACACAAGCGTTTTTAATGCCTTCCGGGGGCAGCCATTCATAGGCCTTGTTGTCCCCGAGCTGATAGCGGATGAGCTTTAGCTGTATCCCTTTTTTCGGGGGGGTGACGTTTTCCTGCAAGGCGCAGTAATAACCGTGTTTCCAGGCGCTGATGTTTACTTTGGCCCCGACAGGCAAACTAAACAACAGGAAATGGCCGGATTTGTCCGTGCGGACGGTCTTCTTTATCCCCTGTATCCGCACATCGGCCCCGGCTACCGGGCCTTGTTCGTCGAGAACATGCCCGGATATGGCATCACTGGAAGCCGCCGGTGTCTCCGTCTGCCAAAGGAAAACGGAAAAGGCGAACGCCGCCATTATGAGCAGGGCCAAGACGTACAGGTAGCCATGTTGAGGCTTATCTGTGATCCTGCTTAAGTTTTTTATCATCAACCCTCTAAAGCTCTTCCCAGCGTCAAGGCGACTTCTTCCCTTTACTTCGGATCGGCGACATCCCAGATGTAGGCCGGTGTCGGAGGCGCCTTGCCGTCCGGGCCGTCAGGATACACACAGGTAGAGGGGGTCGAGACGATGATTTTCTCGCCGGGCTGCCAGTCAACCTTCCTGTCCAGTTGCAGCGCCAATTTATCAAGGGCAATACCCTTTTTCAGCCAGGCCCAGCCGGTGACTTGACCGGAAGCGCCGATCCGCTTCACCGTCGTGTAGGGATTCTTGACTGGGCCATCGATCCCGGGGGCTTTCAGGTTTATGACGGTCCCGGCACGGTCATCGTTCTTAACGCTTTCGATGACGAGCTCCCCGGTGGACAGCTCTTGCTGTTTGGAATCCCCGGCGATTGCTTTATCGGCCGTCTTCCAGGCCACGTTCCAATTATCAGGAAACGGCGTCGGCTCCGGCCGGTGGTGGTTCGCATCATTATCCGCTACATCGGCTGTCAGGGCCAACTGGAATCCGTAGCAACCGCCACTGGGACACTCCATGGCTTTGACGGACCACTGGCATACCGAGTCGTCGCCCTGATAGTCAATGACCGCCTGATCGCCTGCGTAAACGCAGGCTCCCCCCTTGCCGCCGGTATTTTCCTGCCATTTGCAGAAGGAAGGCGGTCCGCAGGATTCCTTTAGGCCCTTATCAAATTGCTCTTTGAAGCTGGTGTCGGTCAGGTCTATCGTCACTTCCAGGATGCCGCTTGCCGGGTCATACTTCCTGCCCCACTGGGCAGGCCAGGCGTCGGCAGGGGTCGTAATCAGCGGCGTCGTGCGCAGGACAAACCCGTCTTCCTTCTCGGTGCCGACGCGGATCATCTTCACATTGGCCTTTAAATCGGCATCGGCAAGACTTTTTCCTATGTATAATTGAAAAGTGACTTTGGACGTCTGCTTGGCGTAGAGGAGAAAGAAATTATATGTTTGACCCTTTGCGAAGACATTTTTAAAGGGAGCCGGTTCCTTCGTCCCTATGTTTTTAAACTGTTTATCCGCACTGACCGTTGTATCTATGTAATAGCGTCCGTTATTGGCAACCAGGATGCTGCGCTGGGCGATGCCCGTGCCCATCATGCGGATGCTCTGTTCCTCGCCGGCCTGCTCACCACTGTTCAGATATTGCCTGTAAATGGGCACCCCGTAACAGTTGCGGTTCTCACACTCACTGTTCCACTTATCTCCGCAACCGCCGAAACTTTCCTGTGCACATCCGGGGATGATGACCGCCGTCATGTAATCATAAGGAGACTGCAAACAGGTCTCCTCAGAGAGACATTCGAGGGTCTGGACCGGGGCGTCGAAATACTTGTCCGTATTTATGGCGATCGTTCCCCCGGCATCGTCCGTTCCCGTTCCTATCTGCCGCGGCGCTGCCCCCTTCAAGCCGCTCAGGGAGCCGTCGTCGTCGTTCAGTTCCGTCTGGCGGTCAACGTCGGTGAAGCTGTCGGCAAACAGATACTGGGCGTTTACGGATGTTACGTTGCCCTTTCCATCTTTGCCGTCCGGGGGATAGGTGCAATATTCCGCCTTGACCTTGGCGACATCGACTTCGGATGTCCCGGCTTTGAAGAGGGGCACGATTATGAAATGACGGATGTCCACATCGTTAAAGAACAGATTCCGCGAGTGAAAGGCCGGCGGGTAATAGAAGCCGTTGGGCTGCTTCCAGCCGATGGCCGCGTTGGGCAGAATGCACCGGCCTTGGTAGGGGTCCTCCTTGGCCCGCGGAATGCCCTGGGCGCGCCAATATAAATATTGGTTATTGTTGCACGTGCCGGGAACGACATTCTTGTCGAGATTGGGATCGCAACCGCCGATGGGTGCTTTCTTGATGTGCAGAAAGGCGTTCGACTCCTGGTAAACCGGGCCGTCATAGATGTTGTAGAGACGCTGATAGACGGAAAAGTTGTCAATGGGGATGACTACCCCTTCGTCCCGATTATCTGCACTTGTATCCTGCAACCGGCAGTATGAGGCCGGGGTGCGGTCATTGCATCGGAGTTTGTTGTCTTTATGGGGAGTTACCGGTCCGGCATTGGTGGCATAGAAATTATTATCCTGCGTATGGCCGACGAAAATGCTGTTCCTCGTCAATGCCCAGTATTGATTCATGACCTGATCCCAACTGCCGCCGGACACCATGGTGAGACCACCGTTCAGCACGTCGGTAAGAGCGCTGTCGGTGAACAAAAACCAGTTGGTGCGGAGCCAGATCGCCGCATAGTTCTGCTGCGCCCAATGGAAAGAGGAGGTGTAGGAGTCGATGACGCTGACCGCGCAGTCCCGGGTGTTCCCTTTGGTACACATGAAGGCTTCATCTTCACATTTGGGATTCTTCTCCACATCGCAACGCACCGGCTGCAGCGTTGCGCCGGACTGGATGTCGGGGTACAACTCATTCTTCGGATCATGCTGGTTTTGGATGTCGTAATACTTTGCGAAAGGGTTGGGGATTGCTCTGAATGCCTGCGGATCATCCGGCTCGCTGGGAGTGTTGACGCCCTTGCACACACCGGTGGTATCGATGGTGATCAGGGAATGCTGGGCCGTGGAGCAGAAATTACCATGGAAAGATTTCATCGGCGCTCTCCCCGGGGTCTGGCGCTGAATTCCCGCATAGCCTTCCCAGGACTGATTTCTGGAAAGGCCGCTGTTTACGGCCGGGGCGAACCAGTAGCAGGCGCCGCAGGTCCCGGCGCCCACGGCCATATTATTTTCAAAGTTGTTATACCCATTCATGATGAAAAACACGCTGGGATGGATATAATCGCCCCCATAGGCAAGATACTGGTTTTTTCTTGGATCAGGACACTTTACAGGAGCAGGCGGGCAGTCATAGTCAGCATAATCCGTAGTTTTGGCGATGACGCCGGGGACTTTACGTGGATTGTCCGGGTAGTCTATGGCAGGCCGTGCATAGATGCCGATGTTGCCCTGAAGCAGGTTCAGGGTTTCCGTTCCCTCGGCCAGAAAATAGCCATGGCCGATCGATTTATAGCCGACATTTCTATTGAGCATCACCCCCTGGGTGCCCCGGATTTCATACCAGCGCGTCATGGAATCCCATACGGAGCAATCGGCCACAAAAGTTTCCAGCGGCGCCTGTCGCACCATGTGGAAGTTCACCGGGCTGTGGGCCATCCGTCCTCCCTGGCCTAATTGATAGAGTTCGACGCCCTGGAGCTGGTATTGTTTCACTCCCTGACGGACAATGGTATGGCCGCCAAAGTAACTGTTTTCCGGCAGTTGTTTCTGGTTGTAGTCGTTCCCCCCGGAAATGATCCTGATATTCCGGGATAGAAGCGCCACGGCTGCCCTGGTTTCCACGGCGTCCGCCACCTTGTCCTTGATGCCGGGCGGCATGTCCGCTTTGGGCACGGGGTATCTCGTCCCATTATGAGGGTAAGCAATTTTTTCTTTCAAGGTGATGGTGGATATTTTCTTCTCAAGATCGGTGGTGATTTCCTTTATGGAGAGGAGTTCGGAATGTCCGGGTACGTAGTCCGTTGCCGTCAACACGATCTGATCTCCCTCCTGCCAGTCCACGACCCGGTCCAAGACGAGCTTATCTGCGTCCTTTCCAACGTTTACATTCAAACGGGCCCAGCTTGCGCCCGACGGGTCCATGTCCATAACCCGGTAATTTTTGGTAATCTTATAGTCTTTCTTCACCCCTGTTCCCTTGATGGTGATAATCGCATGCTTGTCAGCGGGATCATCCTTCAATTCTTTAATGGTTAATACTTCGGAAGTGATAGCGGGATTGCTCATATCGAAGATCAATATCTTTTCTCCCGGTTTCCAGTCGGCAAAGCTGTTCAGCTCTATGGTAGTAGCGCCTTTTGCTATGGGGAATTTCAGTATGGCGGCCTTTTCCATCTCCCCATAAGTCGCCCCCTTCTTGCCGAACATCTGGATGGTTCCACCGTAGGATACGGCAAGGGTCTTCCGGCCGAAGTAATAATCACCGTCTTTGAAACCCTCGCTGCCGGCCGGATAGGTGGGAAGATTTTCGTACCTGTAAAAGTAGTCTTTGACTTTTTTGTCTTCCGAAGTCCCGTCCGGGGCCGGCATTTTTACCGGGCTTTTCCCTCCCCCGTTCCATGCATCATCGGGAATGCCGCAGTGGGGCAGTATGCAGGTGATACCTCTCCCGCTGTCTGCTCCGTAGAGATGAAAAGTGACAATATTTTTAAAGTTGCCCGTACCGATAGGTTCTGCCGGCGTTCCCACCAGGAGGCTCCCATTATTTTCAACAAGGATGGACTTGGCCCAGAAATCGATCTTGGCGTTCGTGAAGATGAGCTTACCGCCGCTGTGAATATTGACAAAGCCATAATTATATTCCCCCGCCGCCACACAGTAAGACTTGGTGAGTTCAATATTTTCACCCGCTCCTTTTAACAAAGGGGTGCACTCCTCGGCAAGGACAGGCGTGTTCAGAGGGAAGAGCAACAAAGCCATTACCATCAATGACCGGACAACCGCCTTCATAACCGGAAATGCTCTTTGAGGTATGTCCTTTATTTTCAACTTCGTTCCTCCTCGCAATTAATTCATGAACTTATGTGGTCCATTTGTGAAACAGTCAGGATGGATAGGGGTGATATCTCTCCCTATTGGTTCGATTTGGTTAAGAACATGGGTTATTTCTTCCCCGAATAGGCCTTTCCTTCCGGCCCAGTCAGCCATGGTTTGATGTTGATGCCTTGTTCGGTGTCCCCCATGATCATGTTCAGGTCGGGGGGGGCCTTGCCCCACCAGTTGTTCCGGGCGTCGATGTAGATGGTCGAGCGGGCTTGGGCGGCAAAATCGTTGTTGAAGATGTTGTTGTTGGCGAACCGGGGCCGGGAATTGCCGACAATGGTTATGGCCCCTTCCCCCCTGTTTTCGGTAAGGGTGGAGAAGGAGACGGCGGGGGAGGCATCATTGCGGCAGTAGATGCCGCTCTGGGCGTTTCTGGAAATGAGGCTGTAGGATATTTCCGGCGCCCCGTAAACAATATCCAATGCAATATCAGCATATTGGACAATGGCATAGCTCAGGGCCGAGTTAACGGCTGTTTTCTTGCTCCATCTGACGGCGCTGGCATAGAAGCCCGGCGATGGGGAGGCGGCGGAGGCGGTAAAAACGATGGGGTGCTCCGGTATGCCTTTGGCGATGATGCCGCCATCTTCCACAACAATGACCATGTTCTGGTCATAGCGCAACACTATCCCCGGTTCGACGTAGAGGGTTGCCCCACCGTCGATGATCAGGTTTTTTGCGATCCGGTAGGGGCTATTGCTCAGGGTCATATAGGCATCGGCCTTGAGGGGGCCTCCCATGGTGGAGCCAAGAATCGGCAGTGCTGTGGGCTTGCCCTCCGGATAAGGGGCGCTGAGGACGGTCTGGATATCTATCCGTCCCTTCAGCGTGGCGAGTATTTCCAGTCCCTTGGCCGTTCCCCACCAGTTATTCATTGCCTGGACGGATTCTCCGGTCATAGACCCGGCGATGTTGTAAGGCCGGTTGTCGATGATGTTGTTTTCCTTGATCATGGCCTGGCTGTTTTTGACGTCGATCCCGGAGGCGCCGTTGCGGGCGATGAAATTACGGGAGATGGTTGGGGCGGCCCCTTCGACGAGTATTCCCTCCTTGAGGTTATCCTGAATCCGGTTTTCAGCCAGGGTAGGCTGGGCCCCTTCGGTAATGACTAAGGAGGCCTCCGTGTTTTTCAGGATCGTATTTTTTACCAGCCGGGGCTTGGCGAAGCCGCCGGAGATTCGGATGGCCGTACCGTTAAGCGAGAGTTCACAGGATTCGATCAGGGGTGACGACGATTGCAGGTTTATGCCGGTTGCGGCGTTCTGAATCCGGTTGAACTTGAGGGAAATCTCCTTTTCCTTGACGTTGCGGAAAACGATCCCCTCCCAGGACTTGCCTGCCGTTGCCGTATCCCAGGAGATTACATGTTCCCCATCCCCTTGGGCGACGAGACCCCCTTCGATAATTAGGGCTGGGCCCCGGGAACGGACCTCCGTGCCCGCCTCGATGGTCAGGGTGGCCTTATCCTTGATAATAACCGTGTTTTCAATAATGTAGGGACTAGCCCCGGCGTACCAGGCGGTGTCCTTCTCGATGATTCCGGAGACGGGCGTGGGTCCCGGGGCGACGGGAATGCCTGTTCCTGCCGCGCGGTCGCTTTCGTTCCCGGCCAGATCGACGGCGCTGATCTGGTAATAGTAGGTCTGGCCGTTGGTGAGCTTTTCATCCCGGAATTCCGTGACCTCCGTCCGGGCGATTTCCTGGTAGCCGCTGAGCGGTGTCAGGCTCCGGTAAACCCGGTAACCGGCCAGGTCGGGATCGGCGGACTTTTCCCAGGAGAGCAGCACGGCGGCGTTCCGGCCGACGAGCCGCATCGATTTTGGCTTGTCCGGCGGCGTGGTCTTCAGGGTAACGGAGCCGACGGCGTCCACCCACTGGGAAGTATTGCCGGCGTCATCGGCCAGATAGCCCGTGATGATTGCCTTCCGGACATTGTCTCCCGGCACGACCCGGTAAACGCCGAGATACACCCCCGGTTCATTGGGCTGTTCCTGCATGTCGATATGCTTCTTGAACTCGCCGATATCGAATGAGGCCTGCATTTTCGGGGTCCCCTGGATGACGACCCGGATCTCGTCTCCCGCCTTCTTGGGGAGATTCTTTGTATCCTGGACGAGGATGGTGATTACCGGGGGCCGTTTGGCCTCGGCAATGGTCGGCGCCGGGATGGTC
>JALNVY010000097.1 GCA_023231165.1 Syntrophales bacterium
CAAGGAAATGGCCACCTATGACAGGATGTGCCTGAAGGAGACCAAGCAGCTTTCCAACCACGTTCTCGATGAAGACCTCGACGGCGCCATGAAGGTCCAGGAATGGCTCTTCAGAACCTATATAGGCTCCGAGGACAATCACCAGAGAATCGACGCTTTGCAGGCTAAACTGGCTGAAGCAAGGGCAAAAAAAGGCAAGTAAGCAAAGGGAAAATTGCTTTGCATAACTATTGAAAAATGGTTCGCCCGGGGCGAATCAAGGGTCTTTTGCCCTCTCCCTGCGGGGAAAAGACCACTCGCCCCAGCGAAACCGTTTTCAATATCTTGATATTGATAAGTATTATCAATATCAAGGAAAAGATCCTTCTCAGGCAGCATTGAGGAAAAGGGCGGGCAGTGAAAACTGCTCCGTCCTTCCCTCAATGTTTGCATAAAAACCTTCGAAAATATAATGCGGAGAGCATCCTGGGTGGTCCGCAAGAGTTTGATGGCCGGACAAATAATCCCTTGCG
The DNA here is from genome assembly GCA_023231165.1 of Syntrophales bacterium. Taxonomy (GTDB): domain Bacteria; phylum Desulfobacterota; class Syntrophia; order Syntrophales; family UBA8958; genus UBA8958. The sequence goes on from JALNVY010000097.1 coordinate 513, forward strand.
CGGCTATGTATTTGTTGCTATGGCGTGAACGACTAATCACCCTGAAAGACTCTTTGGAGAGAAGGCAAGTCGAAGAGATTGCCCCTTCCCGAATCGAAATGAAGACTATTTAAGAAACCGGATAATGGCAAGATGGGTAAAGAGATACAAACTTTCGATACGAGATACATCCGCCGCCAAGAGCACATCAGAAAGAAAGACAGATTATTATCCTCAATCTATAAAATAAGTCAGCTTCTGAACCGATCGATTACTAGTGACAAGGTCCTTCAGGCCTTAGTTAAGGAGATGAAACGCGCCTTTGATCTGCAGCGAAGCCTGATTTTTTTGATAAATAAGAAAGAAAACAAACTGGAAGTGAAGTATGTAATCGGGTTTTCACCTGTGGAGGTGAACAGGGCTTTCAATTATCCTCTGGATATGAATAAGAACGTCTGCCGGGAGACCCTTGTTGCCAAAACGGGGAAAACGATTTATATCCGCAACAGTAAAAACAGTCCCATCATCACGGAATTCGACTTCAAAATGGACAGCATCTGGAACCGGACATCGAGTATCTCCATGCCTCTGAAGATCAAGGGAGAGATCATCGGCGTCATTCAGGGGGACCAGACGGAAAAGGAGCTTGTCCTTTCCAAGAGTGATATCAAACTCTTTTCAACCTTTGCGAGCCACGCCAGCACTATTATCGAAAACGCCAGACTTCAGGAACAAAATAAGAAGAAAATCGCCCAGCTTCTCTCTCTCCAGGAGATTACCAAAAAAACCAGCTCCACCCTCGATCTCAGAAAGCTCTTGAATATCGTCACCGTTAATGCCCTTAAAATCACGGGCGCCTCCGTTTGCACCCTCCTGCTTGCGGAAAGGGATTATCTCAGAATCGTTTCCCAGGTGGGACAAGGAGTTATTGATACGGAGAAAGTACGGCTGAAGATCGGCCAGGGGATCGTCGGCTGGGTCGCCGAAAAAGGGGTGCCCCTGCTGGTCGGCGATATCCACGAAGAACCGCGCTACATAGACTTCGTGCCGGGGACGGGATCAAAACTGGCCGTTCCTCTCGTCAGCGAAAAGAAAGTCCTGGGCGTCCTGGTTGTCGACAGCTACGAGAAAGCGGCCTTTTCCCTGGATGATCTCGATCTGCTCATGGTATTTGCCAGCCATATATCCGTGGTCATCGAGAGCGCCCGCCTGTATGAACAGGTCATGACGGAAAAGAATTTCACCTCCAATATCCTGGAAAGCTCGCCCAACGGTATTATCACCATCGATGAGAACAAAAGGGTCAGGTCTTTGAATCGCAAAACGGAAGAGATCCTGGGCATTAAAAGAAAAAATATTCTGGATAAAAAGATATCGGAGATATTCAAGGAAGGGGAAATCCTGGAGGTTCTCAACAACACCATCGATAATCATGTAAACATTGAAAATCAGGAATTGACTTTCTCCCGTCAGGATGGATCGAGCGCTATTTTGGGAATCAGTTCTTCCGCCATGAAAATGGATGAAAAAGACGTATCGGCCATGATTATTACTATCCGGGACCTTACGGAGATTAAGCAAACCGAAAGGCTGATTCGCAGAATGGATCGCCTTTCTTCCCTTGGTCAGCTTTCCGCCGCGATCGCCCATGAGATCAGGAACCCTCTGGCCAGCATCAACTTCAATGCTCAGTTGCTGGCGAAGAAATTCAAGACGGACAAGGCCACGGATGATATTATGGCCGATACCTTCGAAGGGATTGAACGGATCAAGATCCTCGTCAAGAGAGTGCTTGATTTTACGAAGACGGGGAGCCCGGCTTTTAGAAAAGGGAATATTCATAATATTATCAATGAATCCATTGCCCTGATCGAACCGCAGATCAAAAAGAGAAAGGTTGAAATTAAAAAATACTTCTCTGACGGAATCCCGGATATCATCTTTGATCCCAATCAGATTCAGCAGGTTTTGGTAAATCTGATGTTAAACGCCGGGGAGTCCATGGAAAAAGACGGGGTGATAGAGATCCGGAGCTGCCTGGAAAAAAGACGGTCGGAACAGACGCGTCTAACCATTTCCATCACTGACAGCGGGATAGGCATAAAAAAAGACGATCTTACCAGGATATTCGATCCTTTTTATACGAATAAAGCGGATGGGACGGGTTTGGGCCTTTCCATCGTCCAAAAAATCATGGAACAGCACGACGCCCTGATTGAAGTTAAGAGTAAAGAAAACAAGGGGACTACTTTTATTCTCCGATTCCCCGTGAAAGTTGGCGAATAAAATGTATCGATATAAAATCATCATTGTTGACGACGACAGGCTCCTCCAGAATTCCTTGAAAAACATTCTTGCCGAGACTTACGATGTCATGATCGCCGGCAGTGGCGAGAAGGCATTGCAGATTCTCAAGAACCAGGAAGCCGATCTGATCCTTCTGGATATAAGGCTGCCGGGAATCGATGGCGTGGACACGCTACGAAAAATCAGGGCAATGGGAAATAATACCAGCGTCATCATGATGACGGCATATGAAGATATTAAGACGGTAATCACATCGATGAAGGTTGGCGCCTCGGACTATCTCGTTAAACCTCTCGACATCGATGAGTTAGAAATCATCATTGAGAAAGCACTGGAAAACATCAAATTAAAGAAAGAGGTGGAGGAACTCCGGAAGCAATATATCAAAGAATTTGATATTGATAATATCGTTGCCGAAAGCGAAGGCATCCGGGATGCCTTTAAATTGGCTCATATATTCGCTAAGAGCGATGACACCACCGTACTGTTGGAGGGAGAGACGGGGACAGGCAAAGAGGTGGTTGCCAGGACAATTCATTGCCGTAGCAGCCGTTTTGGAAAGCCTTTTGTGTGTATCAATTGTGGCGCCATCAGCAAGGAACTCATCGAGAGTGAGTTATTCGGATACGAAAAAGGATCGTTCACGGGAGGTCTTCAGGAAGGGAAAAAGGGGAAAATTGAGCTTGCCGAAAACGGTACCTTGTTCTTGGATGAAATCGGCGAGTTGCTACCCGCATCTCAAGTTAGCCTCCTTAGATTTCTGGAGGAGAAGGAATTTTACAGAGTTGGGGGGACGGCAACAAAAAAGGTAAATGTCCGCATCATTGCCGCCACGAACAAGAGTCTGGAAGAAGCCATAATTAAAGGAACTTTCAGAAAGGATCTGTATTACCGGTTGAATGTGGCGAAGATATTTCTTCCGCCGTTGCGCGAAAGACAGGAGGATATCATCCCTCTGATCATGTTTTTCATGACAAAATTCAACGATAAATTCGGCAAGAATTTCCGCAGTACTTCCAGAGAAGCCCGGGCAATACTCCTTCAATATCCATGGACTGGAAATGTTCGTGAGCTCAGGAACTTTGTTGAGAGGGTGGTTCTTGTGGAGAATGATTCCGAAATCCAACCAGAGCACATTTTGTTTTTGCGCCATCAGATTGGCAATAATTTCCGCCATGCCCAGGAACAGGAGCTTAAACTTCCTCCCACGGGGCTTGATCTGGATGAACTGATAAAGAAGTTGATCCTTCAGGCGATCGAGATGGCCCATGGCAATAAGGCGCAGGCTGCAAAACTTCTTGGCATGTCCAGACCGACAATGATTTATCGTATCGAAAAGTACAACATAAAAGTATAATCGATTAAAGGCCTTTTTCTCCAAGCTTTTTCAGACATAAAACCAATATGTATCGGGCTTCTTCCAGACCTTTTTCATAGGCCTCCGTGAAGACGGTATCGCCGCAGCGGCAGGAAAGGAAAAGGGGAGTGAAGAGTATGGCCTGAAAATCCTCGGTAGGCGAGGAATCTGCTCCAAACATCCTGACGAGCAGATCCTCAGTTTCCCGGTGCCATATCTGGAAGGCCGGAGAATAAAAGGATACGTTCCGGAGTTTGTCGATACCGGCGATCCGGGTCTGCAATTCCGCCCTGAAGAGTAACCTCCCCGGAGGAATCGGATTTAACAACATATTTTCGCCTATTTGGGTCATTTTCGTTCTGGACAAGATAGGTTGATAGTTCCGCAAAAAAAGCCGTCACCATTTGATTTAAGCCAAGGTAACTGGTTTGAAGCTGACTTATTCATAACACAGGCGGATCGAAAATGAAACGCTCATGACGAAAATGCGTCACAAGGGGAAGAGCAAAGATGAAGATCACCAGAAAGATAATTGCCATCAATGAAGAAAAGTGCGACGGCTGCGGGCTCTGCGTGACCGCTTGCGCCGAAGGGGCTCTGCAGATCATCGACGGCAAGGCAAAACTGGTCAGTGATACCTATTGCGACGGCCTGGGGGCCTGCCTCGGGGAGTGTCCCCAGGGGGCCATCGACATGATTGAAAGAGAGGCGGATGTCTTTGATGAGCAATCCGTCGCAAACCATTTGCACCATCGGGAAGAATCGCTGCGCGCCTGTCCTGGCTCCATGATCCGGGAACTGCGGCCGGCTATGGCCACTGAAGAGAAGAAGGCAGGAGAGGCAACCCAACCGTCGCAATTGAAGAACTGGCCGGTCCAGTTGATGCTTCTGCCCGTCAACGCTCCCTATTTAGCCGGGGCGGATGTAGTCATCGCCGCCGATTGTGTCCCCTGTGCCTTCGGAGACTTTCATCAGCGCTTTGTAAAGAACCGCATCCTCATCATTGCCTGTCCGAAGCTGGACAATGCGGCGTTCTATGTGGACAAACTTACCGAGATGTTTGCGAAGAACGACATCCGGTCCCTGGAGGTCCCCTTCATGGAGGTCCCCTGTTGCGGCGGCCTCGTCCGGATCGTCCAGACGGCGATGCAACAGGCGGGGAAAAAGATCCCGGTGAAGTTTGTCAAAGTAACCATCGACGGGAGGATGTTAATTTCATGAGATCACTCCCCCCCTTCATGGGGACTAATGCCCATATGTCCCCTCCCCTTTCATGGGGAGGATCAGGGTGGGGGTGGAGTAAAAACGTCTGTCAGGAGTAGAATTAGAAGCGGTCAGAAATGGGACATTACAACTTCGATGAAATAATCCATAGGGAAAAGACCCATTCGGTCAAGTACGATCTGAGAACGAAAAATTTCGGAACGGAAGATGTAATCCCGATGTGGGTTGCCGACATGGATTTCCGTACGCCTGATTTCATCGTGGACGCCATCAAGCGGCGAGCAGCGCACGAACTCTACGGCTATACGTTCATCCCGGAGTCCTTTTACGAGTCGTTCCAGTCTTGGATGAAGCGGCGGCACGGATGGGATGTCCGCAGGGAATGGATTCTCTACTGTCCGGGCGTCGTCCCGTCTTTGGTTGTTGCACTGCTGTCCTTCACATCGCCGGGAGAGGGAGTGCTTGTGCAGACGCCCGTCTATTATCCCTTTTTTCCCATCATCGTGAATAATGGCCGCATGCTTGTCGAAAATCCGTTAGAAATTCGTTACGGCCGCCTGTGCATGAACGAAGACCATCTGGCGGCATGCCTGGACGAAAAGGTGAAGCTCATGTTTTTATGCAGCCCTCATAATCCCGGCGGCATGGTCTGGAAAAGGGAGGAACTTGCAAGACTCGGGGAGCTCTGCCTGAAAAACAAAACCATCATCGTCTCCGATGAAATCCATGCTGATCTCGTCTTCCGCGGCCATGAACATTGCCCGACGGCCTCCCTTACGGAGGCGATTGCCCAAAACACCGTGACCCTCGTTTCTCCTAATAAGACCTTTAATATTGCTGGATTATCGGCATCGGTAGCAATTATCCCGAACCGGGAACTGTTCGATCGCTTTAGGCAGACCCTGGAAAATATGCATTGGATGATTCCGAACATTTTTGCAATTACCGCTTTCGAAGCGGCTTACCGTGGGGGAGAGGGGTGGCTGGAACAATTGCTGACCTACCTTGAAGGTAACCTGAATCAGGTGATGGACTTCATGGAGCGTGAAATCCCCAAGATCAAGCCGATCAGACCGGAAGGGACCTATCTGGTCTGGCTCGATTGCCGGGAACTGGGTATGACTCCGGAAGCTCTGAAGGCCTTTATGATCGTCCGGGCGAGGGTCGGTCTCAATGAGGGTCCAATGTTCGGGACCGGCGGGGAGGGATTTCAGCGCATGAATATCGCTTGTCCACGGTCTGTTCTGAATGAGGCGTTGGCGAGAATCGCCGATGCTGCAAGCATAAAATGTGATTAACTCAAATTAATGATTTTCTCTCTGATTACCATATTTTATCACTTGAAATTATGCCAAAGGGTAGCTGAAAATCTTCATCCCGATGGTCCCGTCTAATAAGATCCCATGATTTTTCCCGCCGTCACCGGAAGATGTAAAAAATCAGCCCTGTAAAAGGATGATGATCTCAGAAAAGCCTTCAAGAAGATATATCCACTCAATATAACTTGCAAAAAAATATAATCAGCCCCTTTCTTTGAAACCCCCTTGCATTTCTCGCAACAATCCATAAAATAGAAGTCAAAGACTTGGAAGGGAAGGTGGCATGGCCCCCGATTCTCAGCATGAAGATCATGGCTTTGGCGGCCTGACCGATACGGATGACGATGTCTCCCTGGACGAGCCGGCGATGTTTAAGGTGATCCTGCACAATGATCATTACACGTCCATGGACTTTGTCGTCGAGGTTCTTATGAGAGTTTTTCAAAAGTCGGCAGCGGAGGCGACGAAAATAATGCTGGACATTCATCAGCTCGGCCATGGTGCCTGCGGGATCTATATCTATGACATAGCGGTGACCAAGACATCCCGGGTCCACGCCATGGCCAAAGACCGGGGTTTTCCCTTGAAGTGCAGTTACGAAAAGGCATGAATTTTGAGTTAAATTATCCTGAAGCCGGGCATCATTCCATCGTCCCGCTTCAGTTTGGCATGAGAACCAGGAGTAACCAATGAAAATAAGCGAAGAACTTGATTCCATATTCAGAGCGGCCTATACGGAGGCAAAGCTCAGGTCTCACGAATATCTGACCCCCGAGCATATCCTTTTTACAGCCCTGTTCTTTGAATCTTCCGGTGATATTATCCGCGCCTGCGGGGGTGATGTGAAAAATCTGCAGATACGGCTGGAAGATTTTTTTGCCACCAAGTTGATTAAAATAAAAAAGGAAACAGATCCTGTTCAGAGCGCCAGTTTCCAGAATGTCATTGAAAGGGCGGTCTGGCATACCACCTCTGCCCAGAAGGGAGAACTCGATATCGGCGATATCCTCATTTCCATCTTTGATGAGCGGGAATCGTATGCCGCTTTTTTCCTCCATCGGGAGGGCATCACGAGAATCGATCTGCTGAACTACGTTTCCCACGGCATTGCTGCGGCGCCCAGGGAAAAGCCAGGAATGGCGGAAGGGGACAAGAGAACATCCTCCGGGGAAAAGGAAAACAAGGTTTTGGCCACCTTTACGACGGAACTGGTGGAGAAGGCCAAAGCGGGAGAACTGGACCCTCTCATTGGCCGGGAAGACATCATTGAAAGGACTATGCAGGTCCTCTGCCGACGTTATAAGAATAACCCCGTCCATGTCGGGGAGGCGGGGGTGGGCAAGACGGCAATCACCGAAGGGCTGGCCCAGTTGATCGCCCAGGACAAGGTCCCCAAACCCCTGAAGGGCGCCAAGATCTATTCCCTCGATATGGGGGCCCTGCTGGCGGGGACCCGTTACCGGGGGGATTTTGAGGAACGGTTGAAAAAAGTAATCGCTGAGCTTCAGAAGATTCAGAATGTGGTACTTTTCATTGATGAAATCCACACCATCGTCGGCGCCGGCGCCGCCTCCGGAGGGGCAATGGACGCCTCGAATATCCTGAAACCGGCCCTGACCTCGGGGAAGATGAAATGTATCGGCGCCACCACTTATGATGAATACCGGAAATGCATGGAAAAGGACCGGGCCCTGTCCCGCCGCTTCCAGTCAATTGACATTCCCGAGCCATCCGTGGAGGATACGGTCAGTATCCTCAAGGGTTTGAAAGACCGCTACGAGTCCTATCATCAGGTTTTCTACACGGAGGAAGCCCTGCAGGCTGCAGTGGAACTCTCGGCTCGCCATATCAACGAACGGTATCTGCCCGACAAGGCCATCGACGTCATGGATGAGGCCGGCGCCAAGACCCGTCTGTATCGGGATGATCAGGAAGGAATCATTACAATCACCCCGGCCGATATGGAAAGGATTGTGGCGCGGATGGCGCGGATTCCGGAGAAGTCTGTTTCTTCATTGGAAAGCACCCAGCTTCGCTTCCTCGATCTGGATCTGAAAACACATATATTTGGACAGGATCAGGCCATAGACATGGTTGTCCAGGCCATTCGCCGCTCCCGGGCGGGC
>JALNVY010000098.1 GCA_023231165.1 Syntrophales bacterium
AAAATGGACAATGCCCGCCAGAAATTGGGGCAAAGCTATAAACCAGTTTGCCATTCTCTACGGCGACAGGATGCCCTAATGAAACGTAAGAAAAATCATTTACACAAATTATCTGACACCCTCCTCTCAGAATTAAAGGCGGGGTTTTAACAGACTCCGCCTTTAATTTTTTCAGGAACAGATCATAGCCCCTGTCGTTATCTGACTCAGGGGTTTTTTCTTTTTGACCTCAGCAGATATTTCCAATATACTCACATCCAGATTTTGCCGTTATCCAAAATAATCAACAAAAAGGACCATCAATAATATGACCCCCAAAGGCATCCCTTATATCGACCATACTGGAACCATGATTATTCCCTTTAGTGCTGTGAATCACCATAGGCCGACGTAGCGGCTAAGTTCTTCAAGCGTTATTCTGCAACTTCGCAACAGAATAACGCTTATTCGAAATAGAGTATGTCTGAGGGAAATCCTAAATGCTCGCTTTCAGGAAGGATCCGTCAATCCTGGCTCCTCATACTCTATAGGCATCTCACGGCATCAACACCCACTTAATCTCCCAATTACCTTTTTCAACATCCTTGTCAAGGCAAACAATTCCAGAAGTCGGAACCTGAACTATAGGTTCTTCTTCATTCCCTGTCACCAGATATGAAGCAAGCTTTTCCAGAAAAGGCAGGTGGCCAACAATCATGATATTGTCTACTTGTTCTATCAGACCCAGAATATAGAAAATATCATCATTCGGATTGAGATTTATTGATTGATCAAGTCCAAAGAGCGGCTTCAGTATTGCCCTGAAGATAATCGCTGTTTGTTCTGCCCGTTTCTTGCCGCTATGAAGAATTTTGATGAGTTCAATATTCTTCATAGCGGCAAGCTCTGCCATTCGTTTAACTTCTACCAATCCACGATCCGATAATGGACAATCTGGATTGATTTCCTTAGGAACGCATTCTCCATGCCGCACAAGATACAGGGCCATTGATAAACTCCAATGTTATATTTTCTAATCCTCGAAGGAACATAATCGTCATTGTCCGTAAACGTATATGTCAGAAAATCCAACAATGATTGCATTGTTTCCAGAATAAACAATGCATCCTGAATAATCGCCAAAGAGAGGAGAAAACGATGTTTTGCCTACAAGCTTGTTGTTGATGTAGAATTCCAGATGATTTCCAGATTTTCGTAGCGAAAGAGCATTGGATGAACCCGACCCTTTATTAATCGAGTCTACAAACTTAGACAAAATACGCTCTGGTTTATTGTCTTCAATACGTTCATGTATAAAGAATCCACTGCCAGTTATCACAAATATATAAGCGTTATTTACGTTTTTTTCTCCATAGATCATCCCAAATCCGTAATCGTCCGTACCTGAAATTTTTTGAACGGTCATGTCTATTTGAAAGTCGGCAGACTGGTTTAATGGAATTCTTCTGCTTGTAATCCAACTACCTCCTCTTTTTGATTCAATGATATATTTCCCACTAACTATTTCAAAACGTTTATCCTGATCATTTACGAGATACCAGCCATGTATGTTGTCCTTAAAATGTTCTTCAAAAATCGGAGACACTTTTAATTTAGCAGATGATCCAAAAAGACTTTCAAGGAGAGCACGACTAAGATCGGCTAAAAGATTTAAATCATTTCCTTTGACATTCCTTCCTAAAGTTGCTTCCCCTGTCTTTATATCAATCATTCTTGAGTTTATTGTATAAGCAGTTCCCATCTTTACGACCGAACCGATGATGATAAAATTAGCGCCAAGAAGCTTGCCCATTTCCACAACGCTTTTATTGTCAATAATACCTGAATTTTGTAACTTCTGTTCAGATAGTGCTCTGTATAGCTGGGATCTCTCCAATACACGGAATTGACCTGCATTGATTAGCTCCGTCCTTATGATCTCGGCAACAGCCTTGCCAAGATGCTCTTCAGAGCCGACAGATTCAAAATCCATAATAGCTACAGTAGGTTTAATATCGGCAGCATATACGTTCTGAATGATACTCAATGTCAGCAGAAACATTAATGTCTTGCATAGAAGTAGTTTTTTCATTTTATTATCCATCAAAACCTCTAATGACTATATCTTCTTGTACTCTCCGTCTCGTCCAGATCCTGCAAATTCATAAGGGCATTATGAAATCGTTCTTTCAACATCAAGAATCCGCTGCCTCAATTCATCTGATATGACCGCCTTTTTATTTTCACGATAATTGAAGGCCACGATCAAGCCATCACCTTCTGCGGCTACCTTCTGGAGCCTTGTGCTGACCACAAGATAATTCATCATGAATCGGTCTTTCTCGATGTTTGCTACTTTAGCGCCAATGAGAACTTTGTCGGGATATTTCAAAGGCACTCTGAATCGACAGGATGTGGTCGCCAGGATGGGGCCAATCCCTGTCCTGTTCATGAGATCTAAAACATCCAATTTTTCAAAGTAGGCAATCCGAGCACTTTCAAAGTATCTGAAATAGACGACGTTATTCACATGGTGGAAAGCATCCATCTCCCCCCATACTACAGGGATCTCAATAACTACCGGGTAACCCTCTATAAGATTGTCCATATCTGAATGATCCTTTTGTTCACCGTCGTGGCATGTTTGATTCGGAATACTTTGCATAATGCAGATCTGTCTTCTTTTTATACCCGGTAAAAAACATCTTGGCAATAAAATCCACCAGCGGATTTGTTATACCGTTTAAAAAGGTGTAACTCACATTATCTTTAATGTGGTGCTTGGCATGTTCCCGTTTCGACAGTAACAATTTGATGTGTATCAGAAACATTACAACTGCTGAATTAGAATTGTGGCACAGATAATGTGAAATTTCTGCTATCGAGGATAGAATGCCTATGTATGTCAGCGTATACAAAAGGACAGGATTAGTATTGGGCAGGTGGAATAAAATAGCCACGGCAACAAGATAGAAAACCAGCCACATTTTTGATCCGGTTTCATTAAAATACATTATGAGTAAATTGTTATCATGGTACCTTGGTGTTCTATGATGCAGGTGAAAATTTGCAATGAAAGGGCCTGCTAATGACTCATAATTCTCATTGTCATCCATGTATAAATGCACCAGACCATTAATAAAATCCGTGATTACGTAAGCTGTGATTACGGATACTATTTGCCACCAAAATCCTATGGCAAGCGTTAACACTCGTGACAAAATATATATTTGCAGTGAGATATTTATGATCGAAACGAATCTGCCAAATAATTTATATCTCTTCCTGTTTTCATACAATTCCATTGCCGAGTTGAACTGCTTTTGCTTTAATTCTAAATTCATAAAATTGGTCTGGATACTATCTGTTATGGTTAATCTCTCTGATGGATTCAAGTTTGGCCATGACCTCTGATCCTACAAACTCATGAGGGCATAATGAAATGTTCGGTTATCAAAAAAACGCAGGTTAGGTGGGCTGGTTTCTTTAGATAACCTGGAGCGGGTTATAAGTGTTGAGCTGCCTTGGTTCATACCGCTTTCTTCAACTTCGGGATTGTATTCCAGTAAACCTCATCGGGAGTCATATTGTCAAGCCCCTGATGGCGCCGCATTTTATTGTATCGATCAAAATACTTTGTAAGCCCCCGCCTGGCCTCGGCAATTGAGCTGTGCCTTGATATATCTTCATATTTAACGCTCTTCCAGAGCCTCCCGTTAAACACGTTGTCCATCCACCGGCCGCGTCCGTCCATGCTGATCCTGATGTTGTGAGTCTTGAGAATCTTGGTAAATGCGTCAGAGGTAAACTGACTGTCCTGGTCGGTGTTGAATATCTGTGGATGCTCCCCGTTGATCATTTCTTTGCGCTCACCCTTGACCGCTTCCAAAGCCACCTTGGCCTTGAATCCTGCTCCGTGATTCCTTCTCGTACGTTTTGCCATAGTTACTGCTCCTTTCTATGCCATTATAGAGCAGCTTTACCACTTATCACTGTCCAGTTTTGCCAGACCGGCTCTGTTGTGGTGCTCGGACAGGTTGAGTATGGAACTAACGATATTGGGGGAAAAGATAGGCGCTGGAGAAAGAGATCCTTCGGAAAGAAACGAAGCTTTCATTGCTGCGATAGCCGGAATTTGCAGAATTAAGCACCTTTTCCCTTCTCCGCCTCCACAGACCTCTGGGTACTTTTCCTGAGGCGGAAGGCTACCGTTTTGATTATTTTCTGGAAGTCGGCAGAGAGCTTGTTGAATTCAGCGTCAAAGAAGCTCCGGTCAATGATGCCAACCATTGCCGTCCCCTTAGCAGTGGCTCTTGCGGATCTGGGCGATTTATCGATATAGGCCATCTCGCCAAATATGTCACCCTCCTTTAGGATTTCGACGACTATATTCTGACCGCCCACATTTTTGGAGATTTCAACTTCGCCCTCTTCTACGACATAGATCCAGTCGCCATTAGACCCCTCTTCGAAAATGATCTGCCCATTCTGGAACGTCTCATATGATGCGATCTGAAACATTTTGTCCCTCCATTATATTTTAATAGTCATGATGCTTGATAAAATCAGATCAAGAGTTTTGCTTTAAGGATGGCAAACGATAAGCCAATACTTTCAAGAATTCAAACATTTTCTTCAAAAAAACAGCCGGCACGGAAATTCTCAAAACATCCATGCCGGCTGTCTCCTTCTGTAAATACGGCCTTGGATTTAGGCCGATACCGCCTGATGCCGCCCTACAAAGATTAGCGGATATAATCTGTAAATGATGGGGTTATCCTTATGATAAAAAATACCCGCATATAAAACCCTCCCACTCATTCTTCGATACCACCCCCCTTGGGGTCTTGGGGGGCTGTCAATGCCACGGGGCTATTACCATTTAGAAATAAGTATTTATAAGCATAGTCACAAAGTGAAACAATGAATATCCTTGGAAGCATAAAGACGCAATCTCTATTGATACCTTCTCGTTTTGCCTTACCACCATTGATCAAAATAAATATTATGGGGACAGAACGGGGACAATATGGGGTGATAATGAAAATTGGTTACATCGTGATTATGTAACTAATTGTTTTTATGGTACCCCCGGTGCGATTTGAACGCACGACACCCGGATTAGGAATCCGGTGCTCTATCCAACTGAGCTACGGGGGCAAGAGGTTTAGCTATTGAGGTTCGACGGATTAGCATGGTTTTCCGAAGCTGTCAACTTTCTTCAACAAAAAGGCCCCCTCCGGAAAGAGATCCGGAAAGGGCCTTTTTTCTGTTGGCGACAGAATAATTATAATGCCGTTAGATATACCTGCCCGTGTCAAAGGGCGCACTCAACGGTTTATTTCTTCGGTCTAACTTAGGCGCTTTCCGCCCGGGTATCGACGGCATGTTGTTTCATGGCCTCCAAGTATCTGGCATACTCGGCTTTGGTAAGGAATTTCTTGTTTCTTCTAAGATCGTTCATTATTGCATCCTCTCCCCTTTTGTCTTTTAATTCCCTACATTCGGTGGTAATATAAAAGAAAAACTGTTTTCCTTCCATCGGGAACAGTCTGAATATGGAATGGGATTTTAGCGGGTTGAGGCTTAAGAAGAGGGAAGCAAGGGGGATCGGACTTTGTCCGATAAGATGGACGGGAACTATATCAGCAAGGAGGCAGGTCCTATGAGGATAGCGGTGATTGGTATTGGCGGCGTCGGCGGGTCGTTTGGCGGAAAGTTGGCATCCAGGTATGGGGCCACACAAGACCACGAAGTTGTTTTTATCGTCAGGGGTGAGCATTTAAAGGCGATTAAGCGGAAAGGAATGACCTTGATCACGCCGGCCGGGGAATCTCTCGTACGTCCCTCCCTGGCGACGGATAACCCTGCTGAAGCAGGGACCTTTGATCTCGTGTTGTTCGCCGTAAAAAGTTATGGACTAGAGCAGGCTGCCCGCATGGTTATTGATAACATCAAGGATGATACGGTGATTATTCCCCTTCTCAATGGGGTTGATATCACGGAGCGTCTTCAGGGAATTCTGCCCCGGGGGATTTGCCTTTATGGAACAGTATATGTTTCCGCTTTTATCGAAGCCCCCGGCGTTATTCGGCAGGTCAGTCCCGCCAGTCGCCTGATTTTCGGTCCCGACGGCGGATCGATCGATCGATTCCGTCCTATCGATGCCTTGTTCCAGGAGGCGGGTATTGTTTCGGAGCTGACGCCGTCTTCCCAGCTTGCCTTGTGGACGAAATTCATCTTCATCTGCCCCGCTGCCGGTGTGACTTCCCTGCTGCAGAAACCTTTTGGGGAGGTGATGGATGATTCTGAGGCCAGAGATTTATTGTTCGGTCTTATCGGGGAAGTTGAACAGATTGCCAGGGCCAGGGGGATCGAGCTTCCCGGAGACATTGTACCGGCGACCCTTACCAAGGTTAAGCAATTTCCCTATGAAACGAAGACATCCATGCAATTGGACTTTGAAAAGGGCAGGGAGACGGAAATCGATATCTTTACCGGTTACATCGTGAGGACCGGTCAGGAGCTGGGCATCAAGACACCCCTGCATGATCGGGTGTACAAGACCCTGACGGGAGCGGCAAACTCCTGAGTGGGGGCGTTCAGCATTCCGGTTCAAAATTAGAGATGATATCAAGGCGGCGAGGAAGAGGCGACGCAGGCGTATTGTTCATACGTCGAGGAGCCGATAACGATGCCAACGAAGATAGCGCTTTAATTTTGAACCGGAATCAGGCGTGTTCCCCCGCCTTGCGCAATAGGAGCCCCCAGTCTTCATTGACCATTTCCTGGATTTGGTCGAGATCGGCGTCTTTCAAGTGCCGGAAACGGCCCTGGAGCTTGAAGTACTCCCGGACGAGATATTCCTTGGGCTTGTAATTGATCGTATAGTTGACGCCGTTTTCCACCTCGTAGAGGGGAAAGATATTCGTCTGCACGGCCATGCGGGCGATCTTGATGGACATTTCCGAAGGTATTCGCCACCCCGTCGGGCAACTTGCGTAGATATGGAGGAACTTTGACCCTTTGATGGCCTTGGCCTTCTTTACCTTGCGAATCAGGTCTTCCGGGAAGGCGATATTGGCTGTCGCCGCGTAAGGGATACGATGGGCGACCAGGGCTTCGACAATGTTCTTTTTCCTGAGCTTTTTCCAGTCCGCACCTGTCGTGGTCGTTGTCCAGGCCCCGTAAGGGGTGGAGGAACTCCGCTGGATACCCGTGTTCATGTAGGCTTCATTGTCATAGCAGGCGTAGATGAAATCCTCGTTTCTCTCCACGGCGCCGCTCAGGGCTTGAAAACCGATGTCAAAGGTGCCGCCATCCCCGGCCCAGGTGATAACCGTCGTCTCCGTGTCCCCCTTCATGTCTAGGGCCGCCCGTACACCGCTGGCCGTGGCGCCTCCCGTTTCGAAGGCGGTGTGGATTACGGGTATTTTCAGGCTGGACTGGGGGAACGGGCCGGCGATAACGGACCAGCAGCAGGCCGGCAGAACCATCACGGTCTTTTCGCCTAAGGCCTTCAGTACAAAACGCATGGCAATCGTGGCGCCGCAACCAGGGCAGCCCACATGGCCGGAACACATCAATTCCTTGTCAAGGGCATCAAGTTGCACGGTTCACCTCCTGGAGCCCCACCCAGATACTTTCCTTCCTGGGGGTGTCGCTTCCTTTTACGTCAAAATAGATTTCTTCCAATAGTTGCACGGTAATGTCCCTCCCCCCGAGGCCGGCAATGTAGCCGAAGATGGGAGGATGGCCCGGAGAATTGCAAATGGCCGCCCGGACTTCCTGGGCGAAGATCCCGCTGGCCCCGAAGGAAAAGTTGCGGTCGATGACGGCGACCTTTTTTGCCTTCCCGAGAGCCCGGCGCACGGCTTCCACGGGAAAGGGCCTGAATAATTTAATCTTGAGAACACCGACCTTTTCTCCCCGGGGCCTGAGTTCTTCCAGAAGCAGGCGGCCGGTGCTGGTGACGGTGCCGGAGGTCACAAAGATGATATCCGCCCCCTCACAATCAATAGCTTCCACGGCGCCGTAGCGGCGGTCGAAGATCTTAGCGAACTCGTCTTCCACCCGGTCAAACTGTTCCAGGGCGTCATCCATGGCTGCGGCGATGTCATAGCGCATTTCCATATAGGCGTTGGGTGTCACCAGGGGACTCAGGGAATAGGGATGCTTCGTATCGAGGATGAAGGCCGGTTCATAAGGAGGAAGGAAACGGTCTACATCGTCCTGTTCCGGGACATCGACGGGTTCGTAGGTGTGAGAGAGGTAAAATGCGTCGAGGACGACCATAGCGGGCAGATTGACCTTTTCCGCCAATCGGTAGGCCTGGATAGTCGTATCGAGGACTTCCTGGCCGTCTTCGCAATAGAGTTGCATCCAGCCCGTGTCCCGCTGGGCGAGGCTGTCGGTCTGGTCGTTCCAGATGTTCCAGCCTGGCGCCAGTGCCCGGTTGACCTCGGCCATGACAATGGGGAGGCGGGCTCCGGATGTCCAATGGAGGAGTTCATGCATCAGGGCCAGCCCCTGGGAAGAGGTGGCGGTAAAGGTCCTGATCCCGGCACTCTGGGCCCCGATCAACGCGGCCATGCAGGAATGTTCGCTTTCCACCCGCAGGTATTTGGCATTCATCTTACCGGTGGTGACATAATCCGACAGGATCTCGACAATATGGGTCTGGGGAGTGATGGGATAGGCGGAAATCACCTGGACCTTGGCCAGGCGAACCGCTTCCGCCACGGCGTGGCTGCCTTCGAGGACCTTTTTCATAGTTTTTCCT
>JALNVY010000099.1 GCA_023231165.1 Syntrophales bacterium
ACCCGGTCGCGATGCATGTCTTCTTCCACAAAACCATCGTCATCTTCAAGATTATCGACTACGTTCTTGATTCTCATCTCCCCGTTGCGTATCTTCCGTCCAATATCCACGACCTCATTGATGCAGACAGTGACACTGAAAACCGAATCCATGGTATCCCGGATGCCATCCTCAATTTTTTTGGCAATTTCAACCTCTCCATCCCGGCTAAGCAGAGATACCATCCCCATCTCCCGAAGATACATCTTCACCGGATCGCCGGTCTTGCCAGCCACGGGCATCAAACCGATAAGATCTTCGTCTTTTGACCCAACAAGCTCGTCCGGCGCCTTTTTGACGACCAGCTTTTCTCCCTTGTCCGTGTCGATAATATCGATGTTCTTCTCCCCAAACAGCATGATGATATCATCAATCTGATCCGACGAAATGACATCCGACGGCAATAGGTCGTTCACATCGTCATAGGTTAAAAAACCCTTTTCTTCTCCCAAGGACATCAGTTTCTTAAATTCCTCAGATTGGATGTCTTTTCCCATAAAAAAGCCTCCATTTTACCCTTTCGCTAATACTGTCTTTTCTGCTTTCATCAGTTCTCCCTTTTCAAGAAGCAGGCGCTGGCACAATTCCGGATCGCTCGCCTGCTGAGCCCTGAACAGCCTCATTTTCAAGGATCGGTGCCTTTCCTTGAACCATTTGCGCCTGATCTGGTGGATCATGTCACTGAAAACCTTGTCAACGGTGTCCGCTTCCCAGGCACCCGAATCAATGAGACGGCTTAAAATTTCGTCCCGCAGGGGCCCGACATCCAGATGGTCAACAAAGTCCTTAAGGTCGATTTTCCCAATCCTGTCATAATAAGTCGCGATAACGTTTCCCAGATTCCTTAATTCTTCGCTACCGAAGCATTTCAGGATATCAGCGTCAATCATAGCGGGAATCTTGTCGGGACGATCCAGGATCATCGTAATAAAGTTCATTTCCAGAGCATCCACGGGTGATGAAGACCGATTTTCGCTCTTCTGGAGAACGGTTTCGTTAGATTTCTTCCCCATTCCCTGCATGACTTCCGTCTTGAGAATAGCTTCGTCGACTCCTATCCTTTCCGCCGCAAGTTTAATGAAAAGATCCTTCTCAACGGCGTTGTCCATTCTAGTTATAAAAGATAGGGATTCCCGGAGTGCGTCCCGGTCATGATTAAAATCTCCCCTGCTCCCGACCACGGTATCAAGATAATATTCCACCGCCGGGGGAGACTTTTCAATTAATTCCTGAAATCTTTTCTTTCCGAAGTTCCGAACATAGTCATCAGGATCGGAGGCTTCCGGAAGTATCACGGCCCGGGTGTGCAGGTTCCCATCAATAAACAATCCCAAGCTTCTTGCCAGCGCCTTCTTACCCGCCTCATCACCGTCGAATACCACTGCTACATTTTTCGTATACCTGCGGAGCAAATCGACATGATCCCGGGTAAGGGCAGTCCCCAAGGTCGCAACGACATTTCTCACCCCGGCATTCCAGAGGGATAGCAGGTCGAAGTAACCCTCAACCAGAATGGCATAACCGCTTTTTCTAATATTTTCTTTCGTCCTGCTGAGGCCATATAGGTTCTTTCCCTTGCTGAATAACGCCGATTCCGGTGAATTTAAATATTTTGGCTCCCCTTCCCCCAGAATTCGTCCACCAAAAGCAATGATCTGGCCGGCCTGGTCTTCGATGGGGAAGATAATTCTGCCCCGGAATCGGTCATAATATTCTCCTCGTTCATTTTTTACGAGGAGTCCTGACTGTTCGGCCAGGGGAAGTGGTACCTTTTTTTGTTCCAGATAATCCCTGAGAAACCTCCAGCCCTCAAGGGAATAACCTAATTGGAAAGTACTAACAGCCTCGTCGCCGATATCCCGGTTCTGCAAATATAGATGAGCTTTCTGGCATTCCTTCCCTCTCAATCGGGCCAAATAATAATCTGAAACCAGGGCATGGAGGCGGAGCATCCTCTCTTTGAGGGTTAATTGCTCCTTTTCCTGCCTGCTGAGGGGTCGATCGGGAAGGGCAACGCCTGTCTTTTTCGCCAAATACCGGATCGCTTCCGGAAAAGTCAGTCCATTTATCTTCATGATAAAGGCGAGGGCATTTCCTCCTTCACCGCAACCGAAACAGTAAAAAATCTGTTTATCCGGACTCACAGTAAATGAGGGCGTCTTCTCCTTATGAAAAGGACAGAGACCGATATAGCTCCTTCCTGCCTGTTTCAGACCTACAAACCCCGACACAAGATCCACGATATTGATCCGTCTCTTTATTTCGTCAATCTTATCTTCAGGAATTGAACCTTTAGTCAGCAACGGCGTTAACCTGAAAGTCTCGCCTTAACCTTTTCACTTACGACCTTGCCATCAGCCCTGCCACTGATCACAGGTACGAGGGCCTTCATTACCTTGCCCATATCTCTAGGACTTGCGGCACCTGTCTCTTGAATGGCCTTATCTATAGCCGCCGTGAGATCTTCCTCCGAAAACTGCTGAGGCATGAATTCCTGAACGACTTTCAACTCCGATGTCTCCTTTTCAACCAGATCCATTCTGCCACCCTTCTCGAACTGTTCAATGGAATCCTTACGCTGTTTAACCATCATTGCGAGTACCTGTAGGAATTCCGCCTCCGTCACCTCCCGCTTCAGATCAATCTCTTTATTATGAATAGCGTTTTTCATCATCCTGAGGGCGGACAAGCGGATTTTTTCCTTGGCCTTCGCCGCCTTGATCATTTCCCGTTCTATTTTCTGATTAAGTTCCATATCCTTCTTCATCCTCACATATCACTGAAAAATTTTTCCTTTTAACTTATCCACCATTTACTTTTTGTCAACGAAGTATTCAAGCCTCAGCCAAGGCCATCCTGAAGTTTCTTCCCCCCTAAGACATGCATATGGAGATGGAATATAACCTGTCCCCCGTCTTCATTGCAATTGATAACCATACGAAATCCGCTCTGATCTATACCCTTCTTCCTTGATACTTCCCGGGTTGCTGAAATCATGGCGCCCATAACCGCCATTCTATCCTCGTCAACATCAAGAATGGTGGCAATGTGTTCCTTAAGAATAATTACCACGTGCACGGGAGCCATGGGATGTATGTCATCGAAGGCAAGAACCTTTTCATCTTCATAAACTTTGCTGCAAGGTATCGAACCTTTGACAATTTTACAAAAGATACAATCGTCCATTTTCATACCTCCTTTTTTCCCTTTGTTTTCCTGATTGCCTCCTCCAGGGAAAGGGCGCCGGTATAAAGAGCCCGACCGGCAATCACACCGATGACTCCGGAATCTTCAATTTCCAGAAGTTTCTCGATATCGCCTATGCCCCCGACCCCTCCGGAAGCAATGACGGGAATTTCGATCGCCCCGGCGAGAGCCTTTGTCGCCTTAATATTAATGCCCGTTTCCATGCCGTCACGCCTGATGTCCGTATAAACTATGGCACTTATTTGGCAGTCCCCATAGCTTCGGATCAAATCGATCGCCGTCAGAGAAGTGGTTTCCGTCCAACCCTGCACGGCAACCATCTCATCCCGGGCGTCGATACCCAAGATAATCTGATCTGCAAAGGTCCGGCAGGCCTCTTGAACCAGTTCAGGGTTTCTCAGCGCTGCTGTTCCCAAGATAATCCAGCGGACCCCAAGTTTCGCATAACTCGCGATTGTCTCCATGTCACGTATGCCTCCCCCCAACTCCACGGGGATACTTACTGCACGGATGATGTCGTGGATGGCCTCCCTGTTCTGGGGGGAACCGGTAAGGGAACCGTCGAGGTCCACCACATGTATTCGTTCCGCGCCTTTCTCCTGCCAGCGTTCGGCAACATCCGCCGGATACTCACCATAAACGGTCGTCCGATTGAAATCCCCTTGCGCCAGCCGCACACAACGGCCTCCCTTGAGATCAATAGCAGGTATGATGATCACATCGCATCCTTTAAAAAAATTTTGGGATGATAGAAAATGGGGAGCGAATCAACTGATTTATGCCTTTGCAGAGTGGCTGTTTGAAATAAGGATAAACACCGGATCGAATTCAGGCCCTGCTGGAGATCAGGGGGCAGCCAGAACCGAATCTTTTGCGACGCCGGGAAATCTTCTGACCGTATCCTCCATTCCCTCCATAGCCAACTCTTTCGCCGTTAGCCATCGCCCCTTATCTTTCAGGAAATAAGATGCCCCTAATACATTTTCCATCAACGATGACTGGGTTTTATTGAATATCCCTTTCCAGACTAGAGCTCCATCCTGAACTCTGTACAAATGGATTTCAAAGAAGACCGATGCGGGTTTTTCAACAGAATAATCATAACCCCGCCTCTCCCGGTAGCGGTAGAGATATCCCACGACAATACCGTCCGCATTAAGTTCTTCTCCCACTTCCTTCATCACCTGCGGCAGGGTCGCCCTGAAAGAGTTACTGCTAACCCTGTTGTAAATACCTCCTACCCGGTCGGGCGAAACGAGTTCGAACTGAGGATAGGCAGAAATTTTTTCCATAAAGAAATCCTGAAGAAAACGTTCCGGGCTCTTGAGATCATTATCCGTTTTCAGTACAGACGCAGAAAGTGCATTTTGAGTGGCATAAGTCGCTACCAATTCCGGGGAAACTTGCTGAAAGGGCATGACGGCAAGACGTCTGAAGGTGATGTCCTTGTCCTTCATGAGGGATGAAGATACGCCGCTGGCGCTCTGACAGCCGGAAATCACGATTAGAAACGCCAGGCACGCCAGCACTCGCCATTTCTCCTTTACGATGATCATCATATATATGCGGAATCTGAACATTATGTGAATCGCACCCGTAAGAACCCCTATCACGGATTAGATAAATAACCCTGCATAGGAGGTGAAAGTACTTATTAAGTTAGAGACTTCCCTTTGTAGACATGACACCATTAATCCGGTCATCAAGACTCGCCGCCCTTCTCAGGGCCCAGGCAAAGGCCTTGAAGATGGACTCGGCAACATGGTGGTTATTCTTACCATATAGCACATTGATGTGCAAGGTCATTCCACTATGATCCGAAAAAGACTTGAAAAACTCCTTTAGCAGCGCAGGATCGAAATCTCCTATCCGGGCCCCTCCAAACTCGACATTGTAGATCAGATAGGGCCTTCCCGAAAGATCAATGGCGATACTGCAAAGGCTCTCATCCATTGGCACAAGAGCTGATCCATAGCGCTTGATGCCCTCTTTGGAACCGAGGGCTTCCTTTACAGATTGTCCCAGACAGATCCCTAAATCTTCAACCAGATGATGGTCATCCACATCCCGGTCACCCTTTCCCGCTATCTTGATGTCAAAAAGACCATGCCTGGAAAAGAGAGTCAACATATGGTCCATGAAAGGAACCGTGGTGCCAATTTCCGCGCGGCCGGAGCCATCCAGATCCATTTCCATGGAAATAGTCGTTTCGCTGGTTTTCCTTTTGACCTTTCCCTTACGCATTTCCTCTCCTTCCGCTGCTAAACCGGCAGGCCTTCCTTATGCTTAGCCAAGCCTTTAATTTATATTACTTTATTTAGGGAATATTCAATAATGCCCTCAGCGCCCGCCTCCTTCAGGAGGGGAATTAAATCCCTTACAATGCTTGTGTCCACAATAGTTTCTACGGCAAGCCATTCCTCGGAATACAGGCCGGAGATGGTTGGCGCCTTTAGAGATGGCAACAGTAAAATTACTCGCCCCAGATTTTCCTTGGCAACATTGAGTTTCAAACCAACTTTTCCCATGGCCTGCAAGGACCCGTTGAGTAGGGTCTTTATTTGATCAATCTTCTGCCTTTTCCAGGGGTCTTCCCAGGCGTCACGATTTGCGATCAGTTGGGTGTTGGTTTTCATCAACTCATGGATGATCTTTAATTTGTTGGCGCGGATAGTGGACCCCGTCTCTGTTACCTCGACAATGGCATCGACAAGACCCTCAACCACCTTGGCTTCCGTTGCCCCCCAAGAGAATTCCACATGTACGTCAATATTACGTTCCCAGAAATATTTCTTGGTGAAATTGAGCAGTTCTGTGGATATTCGCTTCCCTGCCATATCCTCAAGGGACTGAATATCCGAATCCTGCCTGACAACCAGCACCCAACGTGCTTGACGAGTTGAGGTTTTGGAGTAAATAAGATCCTGTATCGTCACCACGTCCGATTCATTCTCAATGATCCAGTCCCTGCCGGTCAGACCGAGGTCAAGAACCCCCTCTTCTACATATCGCGACATCTCTTGGGCGCGGACAAGGATACATGTTATTTCCTCATCGTCAATGTCGGGAAAGTAATTTCTACTGTCATAAGTAATTCGCCACCCCGCTCTTTTAAACAGGTCAACGGTACTAACTTCAAGCGAACCCTTCGGTATTCCCAGCCTGAGCTTTTTCATCGATAGACATCCTCCGGGTTGAATATTCGCTCGCCAATTACCTTAACCTGACCTCCATCGATTCTTCGATAGAAACATGACCTGTATCCCGTATGACAGGCGGCTCCGCCCCGTTGAAGAACCTTGAGGATCACGGCGTCCTGATCGCAGTCAACCCTTATTTCCTTGACTTCCTGCAGATTTCCCGATGTCTCCCCTTTGACCCATAAGGACTGACGCGACCGGCTCCAGAAGGTAGCCATCCCTGTTTCCAGCGTTTTTTCCCATGCCGTCCTGTTCATATAGGCAAGCATCAGAATCTCGTTTGTATCGAAGTCCTGAACAATAGCCGGGATAAGACCGCCGACTCTATCAAAATCCAGAGAAATCATTCTTTGTTATACCTCATCAAGTCAGTCAAAATATTTCCCGCCCATCGCTAAGCTGGGGGCGCATGGTAATGGAATATATTCATTTTATCAAGCATTATTTTCCGTTGTGATGAATTTGACCTTGCTAATCGTTATCTTTTTTGATAATTCCTTAGTGTAAAATTGCCCTATTCGCAAAAGGTTTATTTTTCATTTGTCTGTGGCGATTTTTAAGTTTACCGGAAATACTGCTGTTTGTCTGAAAAACTTTACTCTTTGGAGGTTAAACCCATGCCCCTCCTTGTTGGCGGCGCCATTGCCACGGTTTTAGGTCTGCTCGGACTGATTGTCTGGTGGCAGGCCTTTGTCATCATTCTCAAAGGAGCCCTGCCCATCATGCTGCTCCTCGGGGGTGGTCTTGCCATGTATGTGGGTTACGATGACATCCAGGACCAACTTCGTGAAGACAAAAAGAAACAGGACGATAAGCTTGATAAGGCACGGGAAGAAATTGAACAGATTCGCGCTAAGGCAGAGCTTTACCGGGAAGAGCTGGAGCGACTCAAAGATGGATCGCTCAAATCAAGGGAAAATAATTCTTGACAAATGGCCAAAAGTCCCATAGTTGCGGAGGCCATTACCGATGGAAAGCAGCCATTATGCATCAACTACCATTAAGATCACCGGTTAGCCATATCAACGAGTACCCCTATATGTATTAATGCCTGCCCACCGTCGCAGCGACGGGAAGGCAGGCCTCTCCAGACCCTGAGTTCCCAATCCCTTATTGATAGTAACAGGCAGGATAGAAGTGATGATTGTTTTCAATTTAACATATTTGCACCAGCAGCCTTGCGATTCTTACATCTATCGTTGCCTGTCTGTCCATCATGCCGGGGACGGGCAGGCGAGAAAGAAGATGGGCCATGGAAAGTAACATTTCTTTGAATTTTTAACACTGTCAGACAGAGAGGAGCCGCACCATGAAGAAGCAACTTGTAATCATATTGTCAATAATCTCCATCCTTTGGATAGTCCCTGCCGGCACAGCTAACGCCGCAACATCCCTGAGCTACAGCATTTTCTTCCCTCCCAGCCACGGACAGGCCAAGGCCGGGGAAGCCTGGGCCAAGGAAATCGAAAAGAGAACTAAGGGACAGGTCAAAATCACTGTCCTTGCCGGTGGTTCTCTCACTCCCGCCGATCAGGTATATGACGGCGTTCTCAAGGGCATTTCCGACCTGGGCATGTCCTGCTTCGCCTATACCCGCGGGCGTTTCCCCGTAATGGAAGTCCTCGATCTTCCCATCGGATACCCTAACGGGCGCACCGCAACCGCCGTCGCCAATGCATTTTACCAGCAGTTTCGCCCCCGGGAGCTGGACGGCGTGAAGGTCCTCTACCTACATGCACATGGCCCGGGACTTCTCCATACCACCCAGCCCGTCGCCACCCTTGAACAGCTCAAGGGCATGAAGATCCGTTCCACCGGTCTAAGCGCCAAAGTAGTATCGTCTTTAGGGGCCGTTCCCGTCGCCATGCCTCAAGGGGCCACCTATGAGGCTCTTCAGAAAGGGGTCGTAGAAGGGACCTTCGGTCCGATTGAAGTTCTCAAGGGCTGGAAGCAGGCAGAAGTCATCAAGTCAACCACGGATTGTCCGGAAATCGGATACACAACAGCCATGTTTGTTGTCATGAACCTCAAAAAATGGAATGCCTTGCCCAAGGACGTCCAAAAGGTTTTCGAGGAAGTGAGCAATCAGTGGATCGATATCCATGGCAAGGCATGGGATAATCTTGATATGGATGGCCGCAAATACACCCTGAGCCTCGGCAACAAGATTATTCCCCTTACCAAAGCCGAGAGCGCCCGCTGGAAAAAGGCCGTCCGCCCCATGTTGATCGAATACAGCCAAACGACCACGGCCAA